>NZ_JAJSLU010000030.1:0-11161 GCF_023063025.1 Pseudomonas sp. YL2
TATGCGAATACTGCTGATCAGACTGAATGCCATGCTGCGAGACGGCACAGAGTGGCGGTGACGAACGGTGGTAGTAAGACAGTTGCTCCCACATTAGATAAGTGGCAGTTTTCTGGATTGAGATCAGGATTTGTCTTTGGCGTGTGCCGCCAGGCGCTCAAGTGCCGCACGCAGAGCGGGATCGCTGATCCCGTCGGCCGTGGACTGAATGGTCGCCGCCGCATTGCTCGACAGGTCCATCGTGTGCCCGACAGCCCCAGGCTGGACGATCGGTGGTCGCACGCTGAATTTGATTCGCGTCAGGTTGGCGAACTCTTCGAACAGCTGCAATTGCCGTTGCAGGCGTTTTTGCTGGTAGCGCAGGCGTGTCGCCCAATGGCCGTCGGTGACCACCAGCGACAGTTCGCCTTCACGCCACTTGGCCACATGACAATGTGCGCGGGCGGCAGGTTGCAGCTGGCTTTCAAGCAGGCGTTGCAGATGAGCGAGGCGTTGGGCATGACCAAGAATGGCTTTGAGCGGCTTGGCTTCGCGTAGCAGAACGGCGGGCGCTCTGGCTGTAAGGGGGCGAAATGCCATGATCGAACACCTGAAGTAACAGAAGCGCCATGTTAGCAGAAAGCAACGGAACCACTCGCCCATTGCTTTTGTCCCTGCTTTACCCATTAAATCAACAACTAACTTCTTGCCTTGATGGGTTGAAGTTGAGCAAAACGCCCTTATTTTAAGTGAGCCCCGTCAAAGCGCAGTGCCAGCATCGTGGAATATCGCCACTTTCCTCACCACCGTTTCCGGGTAGAATGCTCGTTCGCATGCGGCCATGAGGGCTGCACGGGCGACTCACGGGGCCGCCCTCCATCCCTTTAGTGTGGAAGATCCTGCCGATATGTTTGCGCCTTTGTTAAAGAAACTTTTTGGAAGCAAGAACGAGCGTGAAGTCAAACGCATGCTCAAGACGGTGCAGCTCGTCAATGCCTTCGAAGAGCAAATGGTGGCCCTTTCGGACGATCAATTGCGCGCCAAGACCAATGAGTTCAAGGCCCGTATCGCCAAAGGGGAATCCCTCGACAAGCTGTTGCCTGAAGCCTTCGCGGTCGCCCGTGAAGCCGGCAAGCGCGTCATGGGCATGCGCCACTTCGACGTCCAGTTGATCGGCGGCATGACCCTGCATGAAGGCATGATTGCCGAAATGCGTACCGGTGAGGGTAAAACCCTCGTAGCGACCCTGGGCGTTTACCTCAACGCGCTGTCCGGCAAGGGCGTGCACGTTGTAACCGTGAACGACTACCTGGCCCGCCGTGACGCCAACTGGATGCGCCCGCTGTATGAATTCCTCGGCCTGACCGTCGGCGTCGTGACGCCGTTCCAGCCGCCGGAAGAGAAGCGCGCCGCCTACGCTGCCGACATCACCTACGGTACCAACAACGAATTCGGGTTCGACTACCTGCGCGACAACATGGCGTTCAGCATGGAAGAGAAATTCCAGCGCGAACTCAATTTTGCCGTGATCGACGAAGTCGACTCCATCCTCATCGACGAAGCCCGTACCCCGCTGATCATTTCCGGTCAGGCCGAGGACAGTTCCAAGCTGTACATGGAGATCAACAAACTGATCCCGCAGCTGGAACTGCACGTCGAAGAAGTCGAAGGCCAGGTCACCAAGGCCGGTCACTACACCATCGACGAGAAGACCCGTCAGGTCGAACTCAACGAAGCCGGTCACCAGTACATCGAAGAAATGCTCACCGGTGTCGGCCTGCTGGCTGAAGGCGAGAGCCTGTACTCGGCGCATAACCTGGGCCTGCTGACCCACGTCTATTCGGGTCTGCGTGCGCACAAGCTGTTCCACCGCAACGTCGAATACATCGTGCAGGACGGTCAGGTCGTACTGGTCGACGAACACACCGGTCGTACCATGCCGGGTCGTCGTCTGTCCGAAGGCCTGCACCAGGCCATCGAAGCCAAGGAAGGTCTGAACATTCAGGCCGAGAGCCAGACCCTGGCTTCGACCACGTTCCAGAACTACTTCCGTCTGTACACCAAGCTGTCCGGCATGACCGGTACCGCCGACACCGAAGCGTTCGAATTCCACCAGATCTATGGCTTGCAGGTCATGGTGATTCCGCCGAACAAGCCGTTGGCGCGTAAAGATTTCAACGACCTGGTGTTCCTGACCGCCGAAGAGAAATACGCGGCGATCATCAATGACATCAAGGAAGGCATGGCCCAGGGCCGTCCGATCCTGGTGGGCACCGCGACCATCGAAACTTCCGAGCATGTGTCCAACCTGCTCAACAAGGAAGGCATCGAACACAAGGTGCTGAACGCCAAGTTCCACGAAAAAGAAGCCGAGATCATCGCGCAAGCCGGTCGTCCGGGCGCCCTGACCATCGCCACCAACATGGCCGGTCGTGGTACCGACATCCTGCTGGGCGGTAACTGGGAAGTGGAAGTCGCGGCGCTGGAAAACCCGAGCCCCGAGCAGATCGCCCAGATCAAGGCCGACTGGCAGAAGCGTCATCAGCAGGTGCTGGAGTCCGGCGGTCTGCAGGTGATCGCCTCCGAGCGTCACGAATCCCGTCGTATCGACAACCAGTTGCGTGGCCGTGCCGGCCGTCAGGGCGATGCCGGTTCCAGCCGCTTCTACCTGTCGCTGGAAGACAGCCTGATGCGCATCTTCGCCTCCGATCGGGTGAAAAACTTCATGAAAGCCCTGGGCATGCAGCCGGGCGAAGCGATCGAGCACCGCATGGTGACCAACGCGATCGAGAAGGCGCAGCGCAAGGTGGAAGGTCGCAACTTCGACATCCGTAAACAACTGCTCGAGTTCGACGACGTCAACAACGAACAGCGTAAAGTGATCTATCACATGCGTAACACGTTGCTGGCCGCCGACAACATCGGTGAAACCATCGCCGATTTCCGTCAGGACGTGCTCAACGCCACCGTCAGCGCGCACATTCCACCGCAATCGCTGCCAGAGCAGTGGGACGTGGCCGGTCTGGAAGCGTCGATTGCCAGCGACTTCGGGGTGAAACTGCCGATCCAGCAATGGCTCGACGAAGACGATCACCTGTACGAAGAGACGCTGCGCGAGAAGCTGATGGTCGAGCTGATGGCAGCGTACAACGAGAAAGAAGATCAGGCCGGTGCGGAAGCACTGCGCTCGTTCGAGAAACAAATTGTTCTGCGCGTGCTCGACGACCTATGGAAAGACCACCTGTCGACCATGGATCACCTGCGTCACGGCATCCACCTGCGTGGCTACGCCCAGAAGAACCCGAAGCAGGAATACAAGCGCGAGTCGTTCACGCTGTTCTCCGAGCTGCTGGATTCGATCAAGCGCGACTCGATCCGTGTGCTGTCGCACGTTCAGGTGCGCCGCGAAGATCCGGAAGCCGAAGAGCAACGCCTGCGTGAGGAAGCCGAAGCACTGGCCGCGCGCATGCAGTTCGAACACGCCGAGGCCCCTGGTCTGGAGCAGCCGGAAGTATTGGGTGAAGAGGTCGATGTCGCCCTCGCCACCGCGCCGGTGCGCAACGAGCAGAAGCTGGGTCGCAACGAACTGTGCTACTGCGGTTCGGGCAAGAAATTCAAGCATTGCCACGGGCAGATCCAGTAACCCCCGTTTCAATCGCTGAAATACCCGCGCCGCGACCGGCTCCTGCCGTCGCGGCGTTTTGCCATTTACACCACCGCCATCCCTGTGAGCGGTGCTGACATCATTGAGTAAGGAGCGCATTCATGGCTGTTGGTCTTGGTCCTTTGCCAACGTTGCACCCGGTTGCCGGTTTTGAACTCGGTATTGCCTCGGCCGGCATCAAGCGCCCTGGGCGCAAGGATGTGGTAGTGATGCGCTGCGCCGAAGGTTCGACCGTGGCCGGTGTGTTCACGTTGAACGCCTTTTGCGCCGCGCCGGTGATCCTGGCGAAAAAACGCGTGCACAACGACGTGCGTTATCTGCTGACCAACACCGGCAACGCCAACGCCGGTACCGGTGAGCCGGGTCTGGCGGCTGCCGAGCGCACCACCGCCAAACTGGCCGAGCTGACCGGTGTCGATGCCAGCCAGATCCTGCCGTACTCCACCGGCGTGATCGGTGAGCCGCTGCCGGTCGAGAAAATCGAAGGCGCACTGCAAGCGGCGCTGGATGATCTGTCGGAAAACAACTGGGAAGCTGCCGCCACTGGCATCATGACCACCGACACCCTGCCCAAGGGTGCCAGCCGCCAGTTCGAGCATGATGGCGTGACCATTACCGTCACCGGCATCAGCAAAGGTGCAGGCATGATTCGCCCGAACATGGCGACCATGCTCGGCTACATCGCCACCGATGCCAAAGTTTCCCGCGACGTACTGCACAACCTGATGCTCGACGGTGCGAACAAGTCGTTCAACCGCATCACCATCGACGGCGACACTTCGACCAACGACTGCTGCATGCTGATTGCCACCGGCAAGGCTGCACTGCCGGAAATCACTCGCGCCGAAGGCGAGCTGTTCAACAAGCTGAAACAGGCTGTGTTCGAAGTGTGCATGGATGTGGCCCAGGCCATCGTGCGTGACGGCGAAGGCGCGACCAAGTTCGTCACCGTTGAAGTCAACGGCGGCGGCAATCATCAGGAATGCCTCGACGTCGGTTATACCGTGGCCCACTCGCCGCTGATCAAGACCGCGCTGTTCGCCTCCGACCCGAACTGGGGCCGTATTCTGGCCGCTGTCGGCCGTGCCGGCGTGCCGAATCTGGATGTGAGCAAGATCGACGTGTTCCTCGGCGACGTGTGCATCGCCAGCCGTGGCGCACGCGCAGCGACCTACACTGAGGCACAGGGTTCGGCGGTGATGCAGCAGGAAGAGATCACCATCCGCATCGAACTGGGTCGCGGCGATTGCAGCGAAACCATCTGGACCACCGACCTGTCGCATGAATACGTGAAGATCAACGCCGAGTACCGCACCTGATCCAAAGGGTGAGGGTGGGCTGCCGGCCTCTTCGCGGGCAAGCCCGCTCCCACAGGGCTCTGTGGTGTACACGAGATTTGTGCACGACCGAAACTACTGTGGGAGCGGGCTTGCCCGCGAAAGCGTCGGCCCAGTCACTCTAAGTCTTGAAGCTTTCCACTGACGAAAAGGCGCCACACCATGTCCCTGCACCTGATCATCGGCGACAAACTGCTTTCCTCCTGGTCCCTGCGCGCTGCCCTGGCGCTGGAGCTGACCGGCGCTCCCTACAGCGAAGAACTGATCAAACTCGGCAAGCCCGACACCCGCGAGAAGCTGCTCAAGCATTCGCCGACCGCCAAGGTGCCGCTGCTGCAAACTTCTCGCGGCACCATCGCCGACTCTCTGGCGATCGCCGAATACCTGGCCGAGCAGTTCCCGTCCGAACAGCTCTGGCCAACCGACCTGTTCGCCCGTGCCCAGGCGCGATCCGCCTGCGCGCAGATGCACAGTGGCTTTTTCGCCATGCGCAATCACATGCCGTTCAACCTGAGCCATGACGCACCGCTCAACCCGGTGCCGCCAGAGGTGAAGGTCGATATCGAACGCATGCTCGCGCTGTGGGCTGAATGCCGTGCTGCCGCCACGGAGCCTGGGCCGTATCTGTTTGGCCGGGTGAGCCTGGCTGACGCGTTCTTCGCACCGATTGCCGTGCGCCTGCGGACTTACCAGGTGCAGTTGCCGACGGTTGATCAAGCCTATGTTGAAACCGTCTACCAATGGCCCGCCTTCAAGGCGTGGCAAAAGGCTGGACTGGAGGAGTTGAATCCGTGAAACGCGTACATGTCGCGGCTGCCGTCATTCGTGACGACAGCGGCAAAATCCTCATCGCCCGTCGTGCCGATACCCAGCATCAGGGCGGCTTGTGGGAATTTCCCGGCGGCAAGGTCGAGGCTGACGAATCGGTCGAAAGCGCACTGGCGCGCGAGCTGCAGGAAGAGCTGGGCATTGTCGTTGGCGCCGCTCGTCCATTGATCAAGGTTCGCCACGACTACCCGGACAAACAGGTGTTGCTGGATGTCTGGGAAGTGTCGAGCTTCAGCGGTGAGCCGCACGGTGCCGAAGGTCAGCCACTGGCCTGGGTGACCGCCAAGGATCTGCTGAACTACGAGTTCCCGGCGGCCAATCAGCCGATCGTGGCCGCGGCGCGCCTGCCCGGCGAATACCTGATCACGCCGGAAGATCTGGAGGCCCCGGCCTTGCTGCGCGGCATTCAGAAGGCGATTGCCGGCGGGATCAAACTGATCCAGCTGCGCGCGCCGAACGGCTATGACCCCAAATACCGCGATCTGGCGGTAGATGCAGCCGGTCTGTGTGCCGGCAAGGCGCATTTGATGATCAAGGGGCCGTTCGAATGGCTGGGCGATTTCCCGTCTGCCGGTTGGCACATCACCGCCGCGCAACTGCGCAAATACGCCGCAGCAGGGCGACCGCTGCCAGCTGAGCGCTGGTTGGCGGCGTCCTGCCATAACGCTGAAGAACTGGCGCTGGCCGAGCAGATGGGTGTGGATTTCGTCACCTTGTCGCCGGTTCAACCAACCTTGACCCATCCGGATGCGCAGCCGTTGGGCTGGGAGCAGGCTTCGACGTTGATCGAGGGCTTCAGCAAACCGGTGTTTCTGTTGGGTGGGGTTGGCCCGGCGGAACGTGAGAGGGCCTGGGGTGTTGGCGCGCAGGGTGTGGCGGGGATTCGCGCGTTCTGGCCAGAAGCTTGATTATGTTGTGAGGCTGATGGCCTCTTCGCGAGCAAGCCCGCTCCCACATTTGACTGCATTCCAACTGGATGAATGCAATCAACTGTGGGAGCGGGCTTGCTCGCGAAGGCGTCCTTACAGGCGCTAGATATCTGAAGGTTTCGCCGCCGGTTGCCACAAGATCTCCGCAATCCCCTGCCGCCGCGCAATCAACCTTGCGGCCACAAACAACAGATCCGACAGCCGATTGATATACGCCAAACCAACCCCGGCCAACGGCTCGATCGCGTTCAAATGCTGACAACGCCGCTCGGCACTGCGCGCCAGACTGCGGCACACATGGGCCTGGGCAATCAGCATCGAACCGCCCGGCAGAATGAAATTCTCCAGCGGCCCCAATTCCTCGTTCCACACATCAATCGCCGCTTCCAGGCGCTCGATTTCTGCCGTGTTCAGCGCCTGATATTCCGGCATCGCCAGCTCACCGCCAAGATCAAACAGACGATGCTGACAAGGAGCGAGCACGTCGATCAGTTCATTCAATCCCGGGAATGCCTCACGTTCGGCGATCAACCCGGCCAGCAGCACACCGACCTGACTGTTCAGCGTATCGACTTCGCCAATCGCTTCGATGCGCGGGTGATCCTTGGGCACGCGGCGGCCATCGCCCAGGCCGGTTTCGCCAGTGTCGCCGGTGCGGGTGTAGATCTTCGACAAGCGAAAGCCCATGGGTTACCTCGGTAGTTGATTGGTTTCGGCGGCGATGGCCGCCGGTTGGGTCAGTGGCAGGCGCAACGTGAAGCAGGTGCCCTGGCCCGGCGCCGATTGCACTTCCATCTGCCCTTTGTGGTTGTTGGTGATGATGAAGTACGACACCGACAGCCCCAGCCCTGTGCCCTGGCCGATTTCCTTGGTGGTGAAGAACGGCTCGAAGGTGCGTTTGCGCACGTTTTCGCTCATGCCGATGCCGTTGTCCTCGACCTGAATCTCGGCCCATGGCGGGTTCAGTTTGGTGCGCAAAATGATCCGCCCCGGCTCGCTGTCGTCTTCGCGCTGGTGAATGGCTTGCGCGGCGTTTTTCAGCAGGTTGAGCAGCACTTGTTCCAGTTCGTTGGCGGTGCCCGGCACCGGGCCGAGCGCCGGGTCGAACTGGCGGATGATCGCCTGGCCCTTGAAGTCGAAACCGATTGCCAGATCGAAGTCGTTACCGGCAATTTCCACCGCCTGATCAATCAGCGCCGGCAGATCGCAGGGGGCCATTTGCCTAGTGCTGCGGCGGCTGAAACTGAGCATGTGCGTGACGATTTTTGCCGCCCGCGCGCCGGCCTGCTGGATGCCGTCGAGCAGTTTCGGCACTTCGCGGCTCTGCAGGTAACGGTTGACCGTGTCCAGTTCGATGCCGAGCTGTTCAGCGGTTTCGAGGTTTTTTGGCAGATCTGCCGACAGCCGCCGCCGAATGTTCTGCACGTTGTGCAGGATCGCGCCCAGCGGGTTGTTGATCTCATGGGCCATGCCGGCGGCGAGACCACCGACCGAAAGCATTTTTTCCGACTGCACCATCATTTCTTCCAGCGACAGGCGCTGGGTGATGTCGTCGATACGGATCACCACACCGCGCCCGGCACCGCCCATCAGTGGGTAGAAGGTCAGGGCGTAGTGCTTGGGCTCGTCGTCCTTGAACCAGGTCACCCGCTCGATCTTCGCCACGGTGTGTTCTTCCACGGTCTGCTTGAGTTGCGGCAGAAACGGCTTGAGCGGTTCGAAGGCGAGGAAGATCGGCTGGTTCAGCGCTTCATCCAGGCGCGTGCCGGAGAGGGCGCTGGCCTCCTGGTTCCACTGGGTCACGTAGAGCTGTTCGTCGAGAGCGATCAGCGCCGAGGGCATGGAGTCGATGATGCTGTTGAGGTAGTTCTGGAAGCCGGTGAGCTTCTTCTCGATCTTGCTCCGAACCTGGACTTCCAGCTCCAGTTTTCGGTTGGTGTGGCGGGTTTCTTCGGCCAGGCCCTGGGCCTGATCGTAGGCGGCCTGCGAGTCATCGCGGGCCCGCTTGAGCTGCTGTTCGCGAGCCTCGATGCGCGAGAGCATGGTGTTGAACGCCTCGGCGAGGCTGCCGATTTCATCGTGGTTGCCGCGTGAGGCGCGCAGGGCATAGTTCTCTTCGCGAGTGACCTGACGCGACAGCTCTTCCAGTTCATGGATCGGCCGAGTGATCAGGCGTTTGATCTGCCGCGCAATCACCAGCCACAGCAGCACACTGAAAATCAGGATGCCGAGACTGGCAGTCAGGGTGCCGGTGTAGAACGCCATCGGCAGTTCACTGCTGGCGACCAGCAGCAAGTGCCCGGGCGCGGTGCCGGGGCGGGGCAGGGTGATCAACTGATTGCTGCGAAACTCGGTGAGCTGCCAGGCTTCGACGTGTCGATAGCGTTCCGGCAGATTGAGCTTGTCGCCACGCTGCACCTGGGCGATGCGGTCACCCTTGCCGTCATACAACGCGGCGGCGCGCAGTGGCGAATAGCTGTCGAGTTCCTTGAGCAGGCGTTCGGCGCTCTGGGGCGACTCGAGGGCTTGTGCGACCAGACTAGGGTTGGAGATCAGTCGGCCGATGGTCTGCAAAGCTTGCGGCGCCATGCTTTCCTGGGAGATGTAATAGGCGGCGCTGATAAAGGTCAGGTTGGCGACCAGCAGGACGGTGGTCAACAACACCAGCAGGGCGGCCAGCAGTTTCTGGCCGACCGGCAGGTTTTCAAGGCGCTGGCGCAATGGCATCAGGTTTATCGCAGCAAAGGAACAAGTGGCCAGCGTAGCCGCTGCTCAGTCGCTGGGCAATCCAAGGCTGCGCAGATGGCCGACCAGACGTTGCTGCAACTGAGTGAGGTGCGGCAGGTTCAGTTGATGACGGCTGGCGACTTTGCAGGCGTGGCCCAGCAGATAGCTGATTTCGGTGCGGCGGCGGTTGGCCACGTCCTGATACATCGACGAGTAATTGGCCGCCGTGGCGTGAATCACCCGTTCGACTTCCTGTTGCATATTGACCGCGGCTGCCGGTTGACCGCAACGCTCCAGCAACTCGGCCAATTCGCTGCACAACGTGGCGACTTCGCATTGATGCTGTTCCAGCCCGCCGTTACGGCAATCGTGGAGCACGGTCAGCGGATTGATCGCGCAATTGAGTGCCAGCTTGCGCCACAACCGGGTGAGGATGTCGGTGCTCCATTCATGGGGGATTTTCGCCGCCTCAAGATCGTCCAGCCAGATCGGCGCCACCGGATGGCCGGCATCGCCTAACCAGGTGAAACCGTGGCCGGCAAACACCACGCGCCAGTCGCCGTCGCGGAACGCGCCTTCGGTGCTGGAGGCGCTGATGCAGCGTGCCTGCGGAACCACCGCTGCGACCGCGTCCTGACTGCCGAGGCCGTTTTGCAGCAGGATCAGCTCGGCATCTGCGCTCAGGCGCGGGGCGAGGCGGGCGACGGCGTTTTCGGCGTCATAGGCTTTGCAGGCGACCAGCAGGCGGCGGATCGGCTCCGGGTCGTCCGCCGTTTGCGCAGGGACGGCATAGGTCGTGGCTGCGCCGTGTTCGACCAGCGTCAGACCACCGGCCGCCTGATAGCTGCGCAAGCGCTCGGCATCCCGCACGATCAGCCGCACCGGCAGACCGGCCCGCGCCAGGCGCGTGGCCCACAGGGTGCCGAGGCTGCCGGCGCCAAGAACGTGCCAGGGGGTGGACATCAGTTTTTCACTCGGTAAGGTACTGGCATGGAAGGCTCGCCGTATCGGTGGGAAAAGACCCGTTATAATGAGCCGGATTTTAACCGCAAGCCAAGCGCGCTCCCTCCTGATCGAGCGCGCCTTTTTATTGGAGAGATTACATGCCGTCGTTCGACGTGGTATCCGAACTGGACAAACACGAGCTGACCAACGCGGTCGAGAACGCCGTGAAGGAACTTGATCGTCGCTATGACCTGAAAGGCAAAGGGAGCTTCGAGTTCAAGGAAAAGGACCTGACCGTCAACCTGACCGCTGAAGCCGGGTTCCAGCTGGAAGCGATGATCGAGATCCTCAAGCTGGCCCTGACCAAGCGCAAGATCGATGTGCAGTGCCTAGAAGTAAAAGACGCTTACGCCTCGGGCAAGCTGATGAAGCAGGACGCGATCCTCAAGGAAGGCATCGACAAGGAGTTGGCGAAGAAAATCGTCGCGCACATCAAGGACGCCAAGCTCAAGGTGCAGGCCGCCATTCAGGGCGAGCAGGTGCGGGTGACCGGCAAGAAGCGCGATGACCTGCAGGAAGCCATCGCGGCTCTGCGCGCCAAGGAATTCGGCATGCCACTGCAGTTCAACAACTTCCGCGACTAAGTCCGGTCAGATGGCTGTGGGAGGGGGGGTGCGTCCGGAGGCGCCGTGGGGGGCGACCCCACTGTTGAGGGAACCGCGGCGTCCTGCGGGGACCCCCCCCCCCCCTCC
>NZ_JAJSLU010000030.1:11171-29887 GCF_023063025.1 Pseudomonas sp. YL2
CGGGAGGCCCGGCGGGCGCCCACCGCGGCGCGGCGGCCCAGGGATTCCGCCATGCCCCTCCAGTCCCCCACCTTCCGCGCCCAACCCCGCTCCCACTTTTTATATGTGTACAGCCCGGGTAGCCGGAAATCAGGAGATGGAAGATGGATTTGAATGCTGAGGTAGACAACCTGGTCAAGGCGTCCCAGGCGTGGATTCCGATGATCATGGAATACGGCAGCCGCGTGCTGCTGGCGGTGATTACCCTGGCCATTGGCTGGTGGCTGATCAACAAGGTCACGCAAAAACTCGGCGGTCTGCTGGCGCTGCGTAATGCCGACCTGGCGCTGCAAGGCTTCATCAGCAGTCTGGCGAACATCATTCTCAAGGTGCTGCTGATCGTCAGCGTGGCCTCGATGATCGGCGTGGAAACCACCTCGTTCGTGGCCGCGATTGGTGCTGCCGGCCTGGCCATCGGTCTGGCGTTGCAGGGCAGCCTGGCGAACTTCGCCGGCGGCGTGCTGATTCTGTTGTTCCGTCCGTTCCGTATCGGTGACTGGATCGAAGCGCAAGGTGTGGCGGGTACTGTCGACAGCATCCAGATTTTCCACACCGTGCTGCGTACCGGTGACAACAAGACCATCATCGTCCCGAACGGCAATCTGTCGAACGGCATCATCACCAACACCAACCGTCAACCAACCCGCAAAGTGGTGTTTGACGTGGGTGTGGATTACGAAGCTGATCTGCAAAAGGCCCGTCAGGTGCTGCTGGATCTGGCCAAGGATGAGCGCGTGTTGCAGGACCCTGCGCCACAAGCGGTCATTTCGACGTTGGGTGACAGTTCGATCACTGTTTCCCTGCGTGTGTGGGTTAAAACTGCAGACTATTGGGACGTGATGTTCATGTTTAACGAACAGTCGCGTGATCGTTTAAAGACTGCCGGTATTGATATTCCGTTTCCACAGCGTGTGATTCGTGTGGTTCAGGAATCGGCAACACAATGATAGGTTGCTAATTAAATGCCTGACTTGTTGGTCAGGCATTTATTACAAGTGACAGGCAATAAAAAGGCCCATCCGAAGATGGGCCTTTTTTTATGCTTCCAAACTAACCACTGACGATTACAAGATGTTCAGTGGGTATTCGGTGATCAGGCGGAACTCTTTAACGTCGCCTTCACCCTGGTCGGCGTTGGCAGTGTGCCAGGCTTGACGGATGCGGAACGACAGATCTTTCGCTGGGCCAGACTGAACAACGTACTTGGCTTCGAAGTTGGTTTCGTGGTGTTTGCCATCTTCACCGTAGAGCGGTGCGCCAGTGCTGGTGCGGTATTGGCTGTTTGCAGCCAGACCGGTACCGTCGATATCCCAACCTTTGACGTAACGAACCATGAAACTCAGGCCAGGTACGCCGTACTCGGCCATTTTCAGGTCGTAACGGGCTTGCAGGGATTTCTCGCCTGGACCGTTGAAGTCAGAGTACTGGATGGAGTTGGCGAGGAAGATCGAGTCGCCGCCACGGTTGTTCTTGCCCACGCCGACGTAGTCGAACGGGGTATCGCCGTTAACCTTCTGGAAGGCCAGGGTGAAGGTGTGTGCCTTCAGGAACGACAGCGCGGTTGCCAGGGAGAAGGCAGTGTTGCTGATGTCACCTGCCAGCTTGTCACCGGTATCGGTGGTGCGGTAGATGTTGAAGTCAGTGTTCAGCGAAGTGTCGCCACCGAATGGGGTGGTGAGGTTCACGTTCGCGTAGTACTGGTTCCAGACGTCTTCCAGCTTGGCACCGTAGAGCGATGCGCTCAGGTTGTCGGTGATGCCGTATTTGCCGCCGAAATAGTCGATCGAATTGGCTTCTACGCCAGCGTAGTTCGCATACAGGCCGCCGTTACGGGCGTTTTTGTCCTGGCTGGTCGCCGAGTAGAAGTGACCGGCTTCGAGGTCAAGGTCTTTGACTTCGCTGCTCTGCAGCTGGAAGCCGCTGGCAGTTTGCGGAATGATACGGGAGCCGCCAACTGCGAACACAGGAGCAGTACTTGGCTGCTGGTCGCCGACTTTCAGTTCGGTTTTGGAGATGCGGAATTTAATGGCAGCGCCGGCTTTGCCTTGGCTGTCATTGACGTCGCGAGCGCCGTTGTTCGGATTGACAACATCGCTACGGCTCATGTTGCCCGACCCGGAGGTACCGTCACCGCCGTCCAGTTTGAGAGCCAGGTAGCCGAAAGCGTCAATACCTACGCCGACAGTACCTTGGGTGTAACCGGAGTTGAAATTGGTCAGGAAACCC
Source organism: Pseudomonas sp. YL2 (assembly GCF_023063025.1). NCBI lineage: Bacteria > Pseudomonadati > Pseudomonadota > Gammaproteobacteria > Pseudomonadales > Pseudomonadaceae > Pseudomonas > Pseudomonas sp. YL2. The sequence continues at coordinate 13,437 of NZ_JAJSLU010000030.1, forward strand.
TGGGTCCAGTCCTTCTGGTCAGCGCCACCGTTCTTGTTGTCGCGGTTGAAGTAGTAGTTCTTCAACGTTTCGGTGAGTTTTGCATCTTCAACGAAACCTTTGGCTTCTGCCTGGTCACTAACAAACGGGGCGGCCGTAGCCAACTGAGTACTGGCTGCTGCTGCAACTGCCAGTGCGATTGTGCTCCACTTCATCACGCGCATCGTGATTTGCTCCTTTGGTTTTAGAAGAGTACTGCCGTCCCACCTGTTTTATTATCTGGGCGGCTCTTTCTTTTTGTGTCGGCGCAAACTTATATCACGCCGACATTGTTGGCGATACTTGCACATACAACCTTTCATGTTCTTTACGACGAGGTCGCAAATGGCTTGGTCGATGTCGCAAATTCACAGTACCCATGCAGCCGGGCTGACAACTTTATCGCTGTTTCTGGGCCTTTTTGCATCGGTAAAAAAGAGTCCCTGGCAAAACACTTGAATCTCCATTGGGGCAACCCTGCCACCGTGTTTGGTTGGTCTCAAGCTGCCACTTCCCGTGGTGCGCTTATAGACCATGCGTGTCTCAATGCAACAAGCGTGCACAAAGTGCAGGGTTGCCACGTTTATTTTTCTGCACACCCGCCTTTCGCTGTAAAAACCGCATAAAAACGGGGGTTCAAGCCCTTTTGTATCAGGGGCTTGACGCATACCTTTGCATCGTGTTGTCAGGTTTGCGTGGGGCCATGACAACCAAAAACGTTACCGGTTCACCCCGTCAGTGAGTATTTGGCGGATGCCCGACGCACTGAGCGTAGACGCACTGTGCGGTTTTGGTGCAAAAAATTTACAGGCTGTACTGGATTCATACAGCTTGCGGTGCTTCTGCAGTCGGGTGGTTCAGGTTGTTTCGGGAATTTGCTCGTGTTCGAGGCCGGCTTACGCTCCGGGATGGTGCACAACCTTCTTGAATGTCTCTTGGCAGGGCTGTGGTGGCCTGACCCTGCACTGCATCGTGAAGCGCGGCGCATTCGCAGGTATGCTGCCTGCCTGTCGCTTGGCGTCTTGCCTGTCTGGATGGCCGCTAAGCTGAATTGTGTAGATCAGCCGGGAGTGCACGCAGTGTTTGCTTTAGATTCACGACTTCAACAGGACACCCTGACCATCGGCGATTTCCCGCTCTGCCGGCTGCTGCTGTCCAACGATGCCAATTACCCGTGGTTCATCCTGGTGCCTCGTCGCGACGATATCAGCGAGTTGTTTCAGTTGGATGTCGCCGACCAGCAGCAGTTGTGGCAGGAAACCACGGCGCTGGCCGAGTTGCTCAAGGACTTGTTCGATGCCGACAAGCTGAACGTCGCGACGCTGGGCAACGTTGTCAGCCAGTTGCATATGCATGTGATCGTGCGCAAGCGTGACGATGCGGCATGGCCGGCGCCGGTCTGGGGCAAGCACCCGGCCAAACCCTACAGCGCCGAGCAGGTCGCGAGCATTCGTGAGCGGCTGCGTCTGGTGCTGACCGAACACTTCACGTTTCTGGAGGGTTGAACCATGAACCTTGAAGAACGCGTCACCGATCTGGAAAGCCGTCTGGCTTTTCAGGATGACACCATTCAGGCGTTGAACGACGAACTGGTGGCGCAGCAGCGGGTGATCGAGCGCCTGCAGTTGCAAATGGCGGCGTTGCTCAAGCGTCAGGAGGAGATGGTCGGGCAGTTCGATTCTTTCGAGGAAGAGGCGCCACCACCGCATTACTGATGCCAACACCTTTATGCAGGCGTAAAAAAACCGCGAGCAGCCTGGCTGTTCGCGGTTTTTTATTGCCTTGGATCAGCGACGCGGCAGGGCGGCGATCACGTCCTCGGCTTGCAGGCCTTTGTCCCGATTCATCACCGAGAACTCCACGCGCTGGCCTTCGACCAGTACGCGATGGCCTTCGCCACGGATTGCACGAAAGTGCACGAAAATATCATCGCCGGAATCCCGGGAGATAAAGCCGAAGCCTTTGGAGGTGTTGAACCACTTGACGGTACCGGTATCGCGGTTGCTCATGTCATAGGTAGTCGGTGCGGCGGCCGGTGAAGACTTGTAGAAGCTGATGGCCAGATGCAGGACCACGGCAACCAGAGCGATCACCAGGCTGAACAACACCGCCGGTTGACCGGCGATGACTGGCATCGGTGCGATCAGGGTCAGGGTTTGCAGGACGACAGTCAGCACGAGAAGAGCGCTGACCAGATTTTGCAGATGCTGGCGCGGGCCTTTGTTCCAGTAAGGAATCACTGGAGCGATGACCAGATTCAGCAGGCCGAAAAAGGCCAGGTAAAGTGCATCGGGTTGTTGCAGGTAAGGAACGGCTTCGGATTTCAAGCTAGGTATGAACGACAGCAGCAAGGCCGCTGCGCCCATTAGCAGGTGGACGATTTTCAACATTTTGATTGGCTCACGTTATGACGGCTCACAAGGAAGAGCTGAAGGCGCACGGTTCGCTTCGGAACAATAAAGAGGCGTTGGACACGTGCCCGGCATCAGCCTATGCGCGACACCCCCGAAAAATGGGGCGTAGCGACACACTGCCTATTTAACAGCAAAGCCTGCAGCTACTCAAATTACCCCGGCCAGCGGCACGTGCCCGGTCGATTTGTCGCATGGCGAGTGAAGATTGCCAGCTGCGAGGTGGCGGCTGCCTTGCTAGAGTGGGTCTGCACCTGTTGGATGAATTCAATCGCCTTAGGGGGTAAACATGGCAATCGATATCGGTATCAGTGAAGAAGACCGCAAGTCCATCGTCGAGGGGCTGTCGCGGCTGCTGTCGGACACCTACGTGCTGTATCTGAAAACCCATAACTTCCACTGGAACGTCACAGGTCCCATGTTCAGGACCCTGCATTTGATGTTCGAAGAGCAATACAACGAGCTGGCGCTGGCGGTGGATCTGATCGCCGAGCGTATCCGCGCTCTGGGTTTTCCTGCGCCGGGTGCCTACGCGACTTACGCGCGTCTCTCCTCTATTAAAGAAGAAGTCGGGGTGCCAAGTGCCGAGGACATGATCAAGCAGTTGGTCGACGGCCAGGAAGCGGTCACTCGCACCGCTCGCGGCATCTTCCCGTTGTTGGACAAGGTCAGTGACGAGCCGACGGCCGACTTGCTGACCCAGCGCATGCAGGTGCATGAGAAGACCGCGTGGATGTTGCGCGCGTTGCTCGAGGCCTGATAGTCCGGTGCGCGGACGTCCGCAGGTGTGGATGTCCGCATACTGTTTCAAATCTTACTGAAGATGTCGGCTTATCCTACGCTGCTGGGCAACTAGTCATCTGGCGCTGACTTTGCGTCTGCGTTTTTATGAAGGCACAGGATGTTGTCTTTATAAAAGCAGCGATGACAAAGGAGTGTCAGCGATATGGTAGGTGGAGACAGGCGATGCGAGCATGTCGGTTCGCAACGGGAAATGAAGGTCGATCCGTTTGTCAGCGATTTCGATTTCGAGCTGATCCGGCCGCTGGCCAGATCAGTGCGTTTGAACGGCTTTGCCACTTGCTTGAGGCTCGAGCAGGTTTACTGGAACATTCTCGGTGACATGGCTGGGCACAATGGCTGCTCGGTCAGTACGCTGCTGTCCCATGTGGACCGCCAGGTGCACCTGCGCCACGGCGGGGTGAAAAACTTCAGTGGTCTGGTACGGGTGGTGTGCGTGATGAATGGCCTGCGCGATACTCCGGCGGCCGTCATGCCCTGAACGGGCAATACTTGAAATGACGTGGCGGGCTGTGCAGTCTTACGGCTGCACAGCCCGCATTTAATGGATATAATCCCGCTCTTTCGCCGCAAAGCCCTGCGCGCGGTGGCAATCTGATCGCCGAGACACCCCCATGCCGATGTACGATTATCAATGTGCTTCCTGTGGTCATCAGTTGGAAGCCATTCAAAAGATCAGCGAGGCACCGCTGGTCGACTGCCCTGCCTGTCAGGCGCCAGAGCTCAAGAAACAGCTGTCCATGCCGGGTTTTCGCCTCAGCGGCAGCGGTTGGTACGAAACCGATTTCAAGACCGGAGCCAAGAAGAATCTGGCCGGTGGCGACAAATCTGACTAGGGTTCAGGCCCAGGTCGAACGACACGCGTGAGATTTCGCAGTGCTTGAGTGCGACGGGATCTCCACCGAATTTCGAATTACGAGAAGCGAAACCACTACCATGATGCGCAGCCATTATTGCGGCCAACTGAACGAAAGCCTGGAAGGCCAGGAAATTACCCTTTGCGGATGGGTTCACCGTCGTCGCGACCACGGCGGGGTGATTTTCCTCGATATCCGTGATCGTGATGGTCTGGCTCAGGTGGTGTTCGATCCGGATCGCGCCGAGAGCTTCGCCGCCGCCGATCGCGTGCGCAGCGAATACGTCGTGAAGATCACCGGTAAGGTGCGTCTGCGTCCGGCCGGTGCGACCAACGCCAACATGGCGTCGGGCATGATCGAAGTGTTGGGCTACGAGCTGGAAGTGCTGAACGAGTCGGAAACCCCGCCGTTCCCGCTCAACGAATACTCCGACGTCGGCGAAGAAACCCGCCTGCGCTACCGCTTCCTGGACCTGCGTCGTCCGGAAATGGCCGAGAAGCTGCGTCTGCGTTCGCGCATGACCACCAGCATCCGTCGCTTCCTCGACGAGAACGGTTTCCTCGACGTCGAAACACCGATTCTGACCCGTGCTACCCCGGAAGGCGCCCGCGACTACCTGGTGCCGAGCCGTACTCACGCCGGTTCGTTCTTCGCGCTGCCGCAATCGCCTCAGCTATTCAAGCAACTGCTGATGGTTGCCGGTTTCGACCGTTACTACCAGATCGCCAAATGCTTCCGCGACGAAGACCTGCGTGCCGACCGTCAGCCTGAGTTCACTCAGATCGACATCGAGACCAGCTTCCTCGACGAAAAAGACATCATGGGCCTGACCGAAGGCATGATCCGCAACCTGTTCAAGGAAGTGCTGGATCTGGAATTCGGCGAATTCCCGCACATGACCTTTGAAGAAGCCATGCGTCGTTACGGTTCCGACAAGCCGGACCTGCGTAACCCGCTGGAACTGGTCGACGTTGCCGACCAACTCAAAGAAGTCGAATTCAAGGTGTTCAGCGGCCCGGCCAACGATCCGAAATGCCGTATCGCTGCACTGCGCGTTCCAGGCGGGGCGAGCATGCCGCGCAAGCAGATTGACGACTACACCAAGTTCGTCGGCATCTACGGTGCCAAGGGCCTGGCGTACATCAAGGTCAACGAGCGCGCTGCCGGTGTTGAAGGTCTGCAATCGCCGATCGTGAAGAACATCCCTGAAGCCAACCTCAACGTGATCCTCGATCGCGTCGGCGCGGTTGACGGCGACATCGTGTTCTTCGGTGCCGACAAGGCCAAGATCGTCAGCGAAGCCCTGGGTGCGCTGCGTATCAAGCTCGGCCACGACCTCGATCTGCTGACCTGCAAGTGGGCGCCAATGTGGGTCGTCGACTTCCCGATGTTCGAAGAAAACGACGACGGCAGCTTCTCGGCGCTGCACCACCCGTTCACCGCACCGAAGTGCTCCCCTGAAGAGCTGGAAGCCAATCCGGCCGGCGCTCTGTCACGCGCCTACGACATGGTGCTGAACGGTACCGAGCTGGGTGGCGGTTCGATCCGTATCCATCGCAAGGAAATGCAACAAGCGGTGTTCCGCCTGCTGGGTATCAATGAAGCGGAACAGGAAGAGAAGTTCGGCTTCCTGCTCGACGCGCTGAAGTATGGTGCGCCGCCGCACGGTGGTCTGGCCTTCGGTCTGGATCGTCTGGTGATGCTGATGACCGGCGCCCAGTCGATCCGTGAAGTGATCGCTTTCCCGAAAACCCAGAGTGCTGCGGACGTCATGACGCAAGCGCCGGGTGTGGTGGATGCCAAGGCGCTGCGCGAGCTGCACATTCGTTTGCGCGAAACGCCAAAGGCTGAGTAAGACGGGCCTGAAGGCGCATCTTCGGATGCGCCTTTTTTCTTTCTATAGAGAGCAGGTCGAGATTTTTTGTTTGCTGGCCACTGCGTGAGCAGGGCGGGCAACGTTTCAAGAGAATTCGGAGCGAGTTATGGCAGGTCATTCCAAGTGGGCGAACATCAAGCACCGCAAAGAACGTCAGGATGCCAAGAGAGGCAAGATCTTCACCAAGTGGATCCGTGAACTGACCGTTGCGGCCCGTCAGGGCGGCGGCGATCCGGGTTCCAACCCGCGTCTGCGCCTGGCCCTGGACAAGGCCCTCGGTGCGAACATGAGCCGCGACATCATCGACCGCGCCGTGGCCCGTGGTGCCGGTGCGACCGAAGCGGATAACGTTGAAGAGCTGACCTATGAGGGGTACGGCCCGGGCGGCGTGGCGGTGATGGTCGAGTGCATGACCGACAATCGCAACCGTACCGCAGCGGCCGTACGCCATGCATTCAGCAAGTGCGGCGGCAACCTCGGCACCGACGGTTCGGTCGCCTATCTGTTCGAACGCAAAGGGCAGATCAGCTTCGCCCCGGGCGTTGACGAAGACGCCCTGACCGAAGCGGCGCTGGAAGCCGATGCCGACGATGTGGTCAGCCATGAAGACGGCTCGATCGATGTGTTCACCTCGTTCACCAGCTTCTATGCGGTGCGTAACGCGCTGGAGGCAGCGGGTTTCAAGGGCGACGACGCGGAAATCGTCATGCAGCCGACCACCAGCGCCGAGCTGGATCTGGAAGGCGCGGAGAAGGTGCTCAAGCTGATCGACATGCTCGAGGATCTGGATGACGTGCAGAACGTCTACTCCAACGCGGACATTCCGGAAGACGTGGCCGCTCAGCTCGGTTAAGAGCGACTAGGCTTCAATGTGGGAGCGGGCTTGCTCGCGAAGGCGGCGTATCAGCAAGCATCAATGCTGAATGACACACCACCTTCGCGAGCAAGCCCGCTCCCACATTGGATATTCGCTGTTATGAATTTCTTGTTTTTACCGACTCCGCAGGCGTTATGACTTTAATTCTGGGTATCGACCCCGGCTCGCGCATCACCGGTTACGGGATTGTTCGCGATACCGGCCGCGGCGGCTGCATCTACGTGGCGTCGGGCTGCATCCGCACCGGCGCCGGCGAGCTGCATGAGCGGCTGCAAATCGTTTATCGCGGCGTGCGTGAAATCATTCAGACCTATGGCCCGGTGACCATGGGCATCGAAAAAGTGTTCATGGCAAAAAACGCCGATTCGGCTCTCAAGCTCGGGCAGGCTCGCGGCGCCGCCATTGTGGCTGGCGCTGAAGAGTGTCTGGAGATTGCCGAGTACACCGCCACTCAGGTCAAGCAAGCCGTGGTCGGCACCGGCGCCGCCAATAAAGAACAGGTGCAGATGATGGTCATGCACATGCTCAAGCTGACCAGCAAACCGCAGATCGATGCCTCGGATGCCCTGGCCATCGCGATTTGTCACGCGCACACCCGTTCCAGCCTGCTGCCGCATGGCCTGGGTACCGCACGCAGTCGTGGCGGGCGCCTGCGTCTCTGATAGCATCAGCAATCATTTTTGCGGAATGCGGATTTCGCGCCTGGGTCGTCGGCCCGATTCCCGCCTTCCATCTGTCGCCAGCCCACGGCTGGCCAACGCTCAAGGATCTGAAACGTGATTGGACGCTTGCGCGGCACCCTGGCTGAGAAACAGCCGCCGCACCTGATTCTGGATGTAAACGGCCTCGGGTATGAGCTGGAAGTGCCCATGACCACCCTTTATCGTCTGCCGTCGGTCGGTGAACCGCTGACGCTGCACACCCATTTGGTCGTACGCGAAGACGCGCAGTTACTCTATGGTTTCGCCGGCAAGCGTGAGCGAGACTTTTTTCGCGAGTTGATCCGTCTCAATGGTGTCGGGCCGAAACTGGCCTTGGCCTTGATGTCGAGCCTGGAAGTCGATGAACTGATTCGCTGCGTGCAATCCCAGGACACCTCGGCGCTGACCAAGGTCCCGGGGGTCGGCAAGAAAACCGCTGAGCGCCTGCTGGTTGAACTGAAGGATCGCTTCAAGGCCTGGGAAACCTCGCCGGCCATGTTCGCCCTGGTGCCGAATCAGCCGGACGGCCCGGCGCCGGTCAACACCGCTGAAAACGATGCGGTCAGCGCGCTGATTTCCCTGGGCTACAAGCCGCAGGAAGCGAGCAAGGCGATTACCGCCATCAAGGACAAGAATTTGAGCAGTGAAGACCTGATCCGCCGCGCCCTGAAGGGAATGATTTAAGTGATTGAAGCTGATCGTCTGATCGCCGCCGCGCACAGCCCGCGCGAGCGCGAAGAAGTCCAGGATCGGGCCATTCGCCCGGTCAGTCTGGCCGACTATATTGGCCAGCCGACCGTGCGCGAGCAGATGGAACTGTTCATCCAGGCGGCGCGGGGTCGCAGTGAATCGCTGGATCACACGTTGATCTTCGGCCCGCCGGGTCTGGGTAAAACCACGCTGGCCAACATCATTGCCCAGGAAATGGGCGTGTCGATCAAGAGCACGTCGGGCCCGGTGCTTGAGCGTCCGGGAGATCTGGCGGCACTGCTGACCAATCTTGAGCCACACGACGTGTTGTTCATCGACGAAATCCATCGACTGTCGCCCATCGTTGAAGAAGTGCTGTATCCGGCGATGGAAGATTTCCAGCTCGATATCATGATCGGCGAAGGGCCGGCGGCGCGCTCGATCAAGCTTGATCTGCCACCGTTCACCCTCGTTGGCGCCACCACCCGTGCCGGCATGCTGACCAACCCGCTTCGTGACCGCTTCGGTATCGTCCAGCGTCTTGAGTTCTACAGCACGGCGGATCTGGCGACGATTGTCAGTCGGTCGGCGGCGATTCTCGGTCTGCCGCTGGATCCGGAGGGTTCTTTCGAAATCGCTCGTCGCGCTCGCGGTACACCGCGGATCGCCAACCGCCTGCTGCGGCGGGTGCGCGATTTTGCCGAAGTCCGCGCCAAGGGCCATATCACCAAGTCGGTGGCCGATCTGGCGTTGAACCTGCTGGACGTCGACGAACACGGGTTCGATCATCAGGATCGACGCTTGCTGCTGACCATGATCGAGAAGTTCGATGGCGGCCCGGTGGGTATCGACAGTCTGGCGGCGGCGATCAGTGAAGAGCGCCATACCATCGAAGATGTGCTGGAGCCGTACCTGATTCAACAGGGTTACATCATGCGTACGCCACGGGGCAGGGTGGTGACGCGGCATGCGTACCTGCATTTCGGTTTAAACATTCCGTCACGAATGGGCGAGATGCCCGTGGCAGACGAGTTTCTCGATGCCGTGGACGATTGATACACATTTTTTGGCGATTTATTCAGCGTTTGTACTGTCACAGGACGGTACTTTTGCGGTAAAGCCTTAAACACTGAAAAAACAGTTGCCTGGCCGGATTGGCAACCCGAGGAGTAAGCACTAGAGTATGCGCGCGCAAAACGGGCTTGAGCCGTTCGCACATCGTTGTCGCGTTTATTACGAGGACACCGATGCGGGCGGCATCGTGTATTACGTTAATTACCTCAAGTTTATGGAACGGGCTCGAACCGAGCGGCTCCGGACGCTGGGCTTTGCCCAGTCGGAACTGGCCGGGGAGGACCTGTTGTTTGTCGTGCATTCCAGCGAAGCGCGTTACCACGCGCCGGCGCGACTGGACGACGAACTGCTGGTAAGCGCTGATGTAATCGAATTGAACCGTGCCAGCCTGCGCTTCAAACAGCAGGTCAGGCGGGCCACGGATAATGTGCTGCTCTGTGAAGGGCAGTTTCTGGTGGCCTGCGTGCGCACCGACAGTTTGAAACCCCGGGCCATGCCCGAATCCTTGCGTGCGGCCTTTGCCGACGCGGGCGGCACGGGTACACACTCAAAGCAGGAGATAAAGCGTGGAAGCTAACGTCGTCGACCATTCCTCCATGTGGAGCCTGGTCAGCAATGCCAGCATCGTGGTGCAGTTGGTAATGTTGACCCTGGTGGCCGCATCGGTGACCTCATGGATCATGATCTTTCAGCGCAGCAATCTGCTGCGCGCCGGTCGACGCGCCCTGGAGAGCTTTGAAGAGCGCTTCTGGTCGGGTATCGATCTGTCCAAGCTGTACCGTCAGGCCGGCAGCAACCCGGATCCGGATTCGGGCGTAGAGCAGATCTTCCGTGCCGGTTTCAAGGAATTCTCCCGTCTGCGTCAGCAGCCAGGTGTTGACCCGGAAGCGGTGATGGAAGGTGTGGCCCGTGCCATGCGCGTTGCCATTTCCCGTGAGGAAGAGAAGCTGGAGCAGAGCCTGCCGTTCCTCGCCACCGTTGGTTCGGTCAGCCCGTACATCGGTCTGTTCGGTACCGTGTGGGGCATCATGAACTCCTTCCGCGGTCTGGCCAGCGCCCAGCAGGCGACCCTGGCCACCGTGGCCCCGGGTATTGCCGAAGCTCTGATCGCCACCGCGATCGGCCTGTTCGCCGCGATCCCGGCCGTTATCGCTTACAACCGTTTCTCTGCCCGCAGCGAAACCTTGCTGAGCCGCTACTACACCTTCGCCGATGAGTTCCAGGCGATCCTGCACCGCAAAGTGCACACCAGCGAAGAATAAGCAGGTATTTCCCGATGGCTTTAATCGCTCGAGCCCGAAACAAGCGCAAGCCGGTCGCCGAGATGAACGTGGTGCCATACATCGACGTGATGCTGGTGCTGCTGGTTATCTTCATGGTGACCGCGCCGATGCTCAATCAGGGCGTGAAAGTGGATCTGCCCAAGGTTTCCAGCGAAGCCTTGCCGCAGGACAACAACACTCAGGTGCTGACCATTTCGATCAAGGCTGACAAGACCTACTACTGGAACCTTGGCAGCGAAGTCGATACCGAAAAGCAGCAGGACAGGGCAATGACCCTGCCGCAGATGACTGACGCGGTGACCAAGATCATTCGCGCCGGCACCGAAGGCGGCAAGCGTACCCAGGTCTTTATTCGTGGCGACAAGTCGGTCGACTACGGCGCCGTCATGGGGGCCATGGGCGGGTTGCAGAAAGCCGGAGTCGGTAATGTTGGTTTGATTACCGAGGCCCCCTGATGCAGCAACAGCGAGAGCCGTCCGCCTCGGAAAGCTACTTCTGGCCCAGTGTTCTGGCGATTGTCCTGCACGTGCTGGTGTTCGGCATGCTGTTCGTCAGTTTCGCCTTTACACCCGAGTTGCCGCCGGCCAAGCCGATTGTCCAGGCGACCCTGTACCAGTTGAAATCGAAAAGTCAGGCAACCACCCAGACCAATCAGAAGATTGCGGGTGAGGCGAAGAAATCCGCCGCGCGCCAGACCGAAGTCGAGCAGATGGAACAGAAAAAGGTCGAGCAGGAAGCGGTGAAGGCTGCGGAACAAAAGAAAGAAGAAGCGGCTCAAAAGGCCGAGGAAGCCAAGAAGGCCGACGAGGCGAAGAAAGCGGACGAGGCGAAAAAGGCTGATGAAGCCAAGAAAGCCGACGATGCGAAGAAAGCCGAGGCCAAGAAGGCAGAAGAGAAACAATTGGCTGATATAGCCAAGAAGAAAGCCGAAGAAGAAGCCAAGAAGGCGGCTGAAGAAGAGGCCAAGAAAGCGGCCGCTGAAGAAGCCAAGAAGAAGATCGTCGAAGACGCGAAGAAGAAAGCCGCCGAAGACGCCAAGAAAAAAGCTGAAGCTGAAGAGGCGAAGAAGAAAGTCGCCGACGAAGCGAAGAAGAAAGCTGCTGCCGATGCTGCGAAGAAAAAATCGCAGGAAGCGGCACGTAAATCCGCCGAAGAGAAAAAGGCTCAGGCCCTGGCAGATTTGCTTTCCGACACGCCACAGCGTCAGCAGGCCTTGGCCGATGAGCAGGGTGACGAAGTCGCGGGCAGTTTCGATGACCTGATTCGTGCGCGGGCAGCGGAAGGTTGGGCGCGTCCTCCTTCGGCACGCAAAGGCATGACGGTCGTGCTGCAAATCGGCATGTTGCCGGACGGTACGGTGACTTCGGTCAGCGTGGCCAAGTCCAGTGGCGATGGTCCGTTCGATGCGTCGGCAGTCGCGGCAGTGAAGAATATTGGACGTTTGACAGAAATGCAGGGAATGAAGCCGAGCGATTTCGCTCCGTATCGTTCATTCAAGATGACATTCACACCTGAGGATCTAGCCTTGTGAGAAACCTTCTTCGAGGAATGCTGGTCGTGATCTGCTGCATGGCAGGGATCGCGATGGCTGATGAAAAGAACATTCTGGTCACCAGCGGCAGCGATCGGGCCACCCCGATCGCCGTCGTACCGTTCGGTATGCAGGGCGGTGCGGTGCTGCCGGACGATATGGCTGAAATCATTGGTAACGATTTGCGGAACTCGGGCTACTACTCGCCGATTCCAAAGCAAAACATGATCAGCCAGCCAAGCCAGCCGAGCGAAATCATCTTCCGTGACTGGAAGGCGGTGGGTGCTCAATACATGATGGTCGGCAGCATTGCTCCTGCGGGCGGTCGTCTGCAGGTGCAATGGGCATTGTTCAACGTGGCCACCGAGCAGAAAGTGGCTGACGGCAGTGTTTCCGGTACCACCGAGCAACTGCGTGACATGGCGCACTTCATCTCTGACCAGTCGTTCGAAAAACTCACCGGTATCAAAGGTGCGTTTTCGACCCGTCTGCTGTACGTGACAGCCGAGCGTTTCTCCGAGAAGAACACTCGCTACACCCTGCAGCGTTCGGACTACGACGGTGCCCGTGCCGTGACTCTGCTGCAATCGCGCGAGCCGATTCTGTCGCCGCGTTTCGCACCGGATGGCAAGCGCATCGCCTACGTGTCGTTCGAGCAGAAGCGTCCACGGATCTTCATGCAGAACATCGACACCGGTCGCCGTGAGCAGATCACCAACTTCGAAGGCCTGAATGGCGCGCCAGCCTGGTCGCCGGATGGCAATCGCCTGGCTTTCGTACTGTCGAAAGACGGCAACCCGGACATCTATGTGATGAACCTGGGTTCGCGTCAGATCACTCGTGTGACGGCAGGTCCTGGCATCAACACCGAACCGTACTGGGGCAAGGATGGCTCGACCATCTACTTCACCTCGGACCGTGGCGGCAAGCCGCAGATCTACAAAACCAGCGCCAGCGGCGGTGGTGCAGAGCGTGTGACCTTCATTGGCAACTACAACGCCAACCCGAAGCTGTCGGCTGATGAAAAGACGCTGGTGATGATCCATCGCCAGGATGGTTTCACCAATTTCAAGGTGGCGGCCCAGGATTTGCAGCGAGGTAGTGTAAAGATCCTCACTGATAGCACTCTGGACGAGTCACCTACTGTTGCGCCCAACGGCACCATGGTAATCTACGCCACCCGCCAGCAGGGCCGGGGAGTCTTGATGCTCGTGTCCATTAATGGACGCGTGAGGCTCCCGCTTCCTACCGCACAAGGCGAAGTCAGAGAACCGTCCTGGTCCCCTTACCTGAACTGACGCGGCGCTTTACGTTTTACTTAACACACTGGGGTTCATTAGGAGTTTCACGATGGAAATGCTGAAGTTTGGTAAATTTGCTGCGCTGGCTCTGGCCATGGCTGTAGCTGTAGGTTGCTCGTCCAAAGGCGGCGACAACGCCGGTGAAGGCGCTGTTGATCCAAACGCTGGTTACGGCGCAAACACTGGTGCCGTTGACGGTTCCCTGAGCGAAGAAGCTGCTCTGCGCGCAATCACCACCTTCTACTTCGAATACGACAGCTCGGACCTGAAGCCAGAAGCCATGCGCGCTCTGGACGTTCACGCCAAAGACCTGAAAGCAAACGGCGCTCGCGTTGTTCTGGAAGGCAACACCGACGAACGTGGTACTCGTGAGTACAACATGGCACTGGGCGAGCGTCGTGCGAAAGCCGTTCAGCGCTACCTGGTACTGCAAGGTGTTTCCCCAGCTCAGCTGGAACTGGTTTCCTACGGCGAAGAGCGTCCAGTTGCTACCGGCAACGACGAGCAGTCCTGGGCTCAAAACCGTCGCGTCGAACTGCGTAAGTAATTCGATATGCGAACGTGCCGTCGTGCTGTAACTGTTCTGGCTCTCAGCCTCGCGCCGCTTGCGGCGTGGGCTGCGGTTCCTGTGGTCGATGACAACTCCGGTTATAACAATAGCGGGAGCAGTTATCCGCCTGCGGGTTACGGTACGAACGGCGCCTATGCCGGGGGAGCGGCTTCGGCCCCTGCCTCGGCACAGGGCATGCTGTTCAACCAACTGCAACAGATGCAGGATCAGATATCGCGCCAGCAAGGTGTGATCGAAGAACTGCAGAATCAGGTTGCGCGCATGAAACAGGAATCCCTGGAGCGATACCAGGATCTTGATCGGCGCATAGGATCCGGTGTTGCACCTGCCGCGACTCCTGAGAATTCTTCTGCCGGTGGCGATGCAAGTGCTGCTGCCGGTGCTGCCGCTGGCGCCGGGGCTGCTGCCGCCCAGGCACCTGCTGCAAGTAGCGAACCGGGTGATCCGGCCAAGGAAAAGCTGTATTACGATGCCGCTTTCGACCTGATCAAAGCCAAGGATTTCGACAAGGCCAGCCAGGCTTTCTCGGCATTCCTGCGCAAATACCCGAACAGCCAATACGCGGGCAATGCCCAGTACTGGTTGGGCGAAGTGAACCTGGCCAAGGGCGATCTGCAAGGTGCAGGTCAGGCTTTTGCCAAAGTTTCTCAGCTCTATCCCAAGCACGCCAAAGTGCCGGATTCGCTGTACAAGCTGGCTGATGTAGAGCGCCGCCTCGGTCACACCGACAAGGTCAAAGGCATTTTGCAACAGGTGGTTTCCCAATACCCGGGGACCTCCGCTGCTCAGTTGGCCCAACGCGATCTGCAACGCATGTAAGTGTGTTTGACCCGTTTGGAAGAAACCCGCGCTTGTCGCGGGCTTTTTCGTTAGAATTCACGCCCTTTTTCTGAAACACGCTTCTGGTGATCTACGCGTTGGCGGGGTTGCCTGAGGTGCCTGACGGAGGCGGACAGCCTGTTTAGCTGTTACGCCCGTGGCGACTATGCAAGACACATTGAGAATTACCGAAGTTTTCTACTCGTTGCAGGGGGAAACGCGGACTGCCGGGCTGCCCACGGTTTTTGTGCGCCTGACCGGTTGCCCATTGCGTTGCCAATACTGCGACAGCGCCTATGCGTTCAGCGGCGGTACGATCCGCACCCTCGACGATATCCTCGAACAAGTGGCCGGGTTTCGCCCGCGCTACGTCTGTGTGACCGGCGGTGAACCGCTGGCGCAGCCCAATGCCATCCCGTTGCTCAAGCAATTGTGTGATGCCGGTTACGAAGTGTCACTGGAAACCAGTGGTGCACTCGATATCTCGGCGGTAGATTCGCGCGTCAGTCGCGTGGTCGACTTGAAGACACCGGACTCCAAAGAGGCGCACCGCAACCGCTACGAAAACATCGAACTGTTGACGCCCAACGATCAGGTGAAGTTTGTCATCTGTTCGCGGGACGACTATGACTGGGCGGTTTCCAAACTGATCCAGTACGGTCTCGATCAACGTGCGGGTGAAGTGCTGTTTTCCCCAAGTCATCATGACCTCAATGCCAGGGATCTGGCGGACTGGGTGGTGGCAGACAACCTGTCGGTGCGTCTGCAATTACAGCTGCACAAGTATCTTTGGAATGACGAGCCGGGGCGCTGAGATGACTGAACAACTGAACACCACCGAACAGCGTGCAGTGATTTTACTGTCGGGCGGTCTGGATTCGGCCACGGTCGTGGCAATGGCCCGAGCCGAAGGTTTCGCCTGTTACACCATGAGTTTCGATTACGGCCAGCGCTCCCATGCAGAGCTGCATGCCGCCGCGCGCGTCGCTCGCGATCTGGGTGTGGTCGAGCACAAAGTGATCGGCCTGAACCTGAATGGCATGGGCGGCTCGGCGCTGACCGACACCAGCATCGACGTCCCGGAAGAGCTGGGCGAGGGCATCCCGGTGACCTACGTACCGGCGCGCAACACGGTGTTCCTGTCGCTGGCACTGGGCTGGGCTGAAGTGCTTGGCGCGCGTGACATCTTTATCGGGGTCAACGCGGTGGACTATTCCGGTTACCCGGATTGCCGTCCGGAGTTCATCGAGTCGTTCGAGCGCATGGCCAACCTGGCGACCAAGGCGGGTGTGGAAGGCAACGGTTTCCGCATCCAGGCACCGCTGCAGAACCTGAGCAAGGCGCAGATCGTCCAGGCGGGCGTGAAGCTGGGCGTGGATTACGGCCTGACCGTTTCCTGCTATCAGGCGGACGATGAAGGCCGCGCGTGCGGCAAATGCGACAGCTGCCGCCTGCGTGCAGAAGGCTTCGCAGCGGCCGGTGTAAGCGATCCAACACCTTATTTTTGATTTTTTTCAAAAAGGTGTTGAATAGTCCTTAAAAATCAGTATTATACGCGCCACCACACAGCGGGTCGTTAGCTCAGTTGGTAGAGCAGTTGGCTTTTAACCAATTGGTCGTAGGTTCGAATCCCACACGACC
>NZ_JAJSLU010000031.1:0-21893 GCF_023063025.1 Pseudomonas sp. YL2
CGCCTGCGCTGTTTGAGCAGCAGGCGGCCTAATACTCCTACGGAGTGGTTTAAAAAAACTGAACCACTACACCGCAGGCGGCGATCTTTTGCTTTTCAGGAACTGACTTTCTTGCGCGGTACGATCTTCTTCAGCAATTGCCTGGCCTTGCCGCGCAACCGCGCCAGTCCCGTGGGTTTCTCCGGCGGGGTCAGGCCTTGTTGGCGTAACCAGTCCTTCCAGCGAATCCGCTCGTCACGCACCAGCCAGCCATCCTGTCTGGCAAAGCTTTCGGCCAGATACAGACCGCGCGTGCCCGCCGGAGACAGCTGACCTTTCTTCAAGGTATACAGCTCGGCCAGCGGTTCGCCGTCCTGCAACGGCATCAGGTACAAATCCGGGCGCTTGCGGTCCAGTCGCGCCACCAGTTGATCACCTTCCAGGCGTTCATCGACGTGAAACAGACTCAGGGATTTGGCTTCCTTTGGCACGTCCAGGCGCAAGTCATAGATAAGTTGCAGCGATGCTGTCGGCAGATGCACGTAGGCCCGTGGTCGTTCGAGCAATTGCAGATTGGCGCAGCGCACCGGCCGCGCCGAACCGGACTGCGGCGTCAGGCGAAACGGCAGGGCCTCGCGATAATGCAGGGCGGAGGCGTAGGGCGCCGGTAGCCAGGTGTCGTTGAAGCGCCCGCCGAGCCAGCCTTCCGGGGTTTCCAGCAGGCACTCTTCGGCAATTTCCTGAATCGCCGTGTGCAGCGGGATGTTCAGTTCTTGAGCAGGCACGTAACCGGAAATCAGCTTGAGCACGACGTCCCCGCGATCCTGCCGACGCTGGCGCACCAGCACCCAGTAATCGCGATTCTGCCAGTGCAGGGTCAGGCGCACAGAGACCCCGAGGTTGGCCAGTTCCACCGCAAAGCGCTCGGCATCCGCCACGCTCACCGGTTTGCGCCGCTGCAGGGTCTGGGCGAAATTCAGCGGCATGCCGACGCTCTGATACGTCAGGCCTTCGGGCGTGGCCTCGACGAACAGCGGCAGCGTCTTGAAGTTGCTCGGGTTCTTTCTGATGAGCGTGCGCGGCATGTCGGCTCCTGCTTAAGGCCGCGGGGCGGCGTCAGTGACCACGAAGGACCTGGGCAACGGTCGCAACGTTATGGGCGAGGTGCAGCGGATTGATCGTCCCGACAATAGCACTGGCCACGCCGGGCTGCTGGAACAACAACTCGAAGCTGGCGCGCACCGGATCCACGCCCGGACTCAGGCATACGTGGCCGCTGGCCAGGGCTTTTTTCACCAGAATGGCTTTGCCGTGGGCAGCAGCATAGTCAATGACTGCCTTCTCGTTCTGTTCGTTCAGATTGTAGGTGACCATCGCGCAGTCCCCTTGCTCCAGCGCCTTGAGTCCACCTTCGACGGTTTTGCCGGAGAAGCCGAAACCGCGAATCTTGCCCTCGGCCTTGAGTGCAGCGAGGGTGGCGTAGACCTCCTCGTGTTCGAGGATCGCCAAGTCGTTGCCGTCGGAGTGCACCAGCACCAGGTCAATAAAATCGGTTTCAAGACGTTGCAGGCTGCGCTCCACCGACATCCGCGTGTGCGCCGCACTGAAGTCATGGCGCGACAGGCCGTCGGCAAACTCTTCACCGACCTTGCTGACGATTACCCAGTCCTGCCGCTGGCCGCGCAACAACGGGCCGAGGCGTTCTTCGCTGCGACCGTAGGCCGGGGCGGTGTCGATCAGGTTGATGCCCAATTCGCGTGCCTGCCTGAGCAGCATGCGCGCGGCATCGTCATCGGGAATCTGAAAACCGTTGGGGTATTTCACCCCTTGGTCGCGACCCAGTTTGACCGTGCCCAGGCCCAGCGGCGAGACCGTCAGGCCGGTGCTGCCCAGTGGGCGATGCAGTTCGTGCAGGGTCGCTACGCTCATGGCAACAGTTGCTCCCAGGCCGGTACGCCCATCGGTGGTTTTGGCAGTGTCGGCAATGGCTCGGCAGCTTGCGGCTGGATGCCGTCGCGCTCCAGCGCAGCGATGACCCGGTCAGCGAAGTCCGGTGCCAGTGCGAGTTTCGTCGGCCAGCCGACCAGCAGGCGACCCTCCTCGGCGAGGAAGGCGTTGTCCGGACGGCTCAGGCCGGTTTGCAGCGGCTCGGCGCGGTCGACGCGCAAGGTCGCCCATTGCGTGGTGCTGAGGTCGATCCACGGCAACAGCTGTGCGATCTCCTTTTGCGCCGTGGCGATCTGTTCGGCAGGTTCGCGGGCCACGCCTTCGCTTTCGGCGATGTCACCGCCCATGTACCAGACCCACTGACCGTCGGCGGCCGGGTGCGTGGTCACGGTGATGCGCGGTTTGGTGCCGCCGCCCAGGCAATGGGCGTACAACGGTTTGAGGCCTGGGCCTTTGGCGATGATCATGTGCAGCGGTCGGCGTTGCATCTGCGGATGGGTCAGGCCCAGGTCTTCCAGCAATCGGGCAGTGCCGGCGCCGGCACTGAGGACGATGCGTTGGGCGTGGATTTCGCGACCGTCGACCTTCAGGCCGACCAGCACACCGGCTTCCAGCAGCGGCTCGATGGTTTGCCCGGCGAGCAGACCGTCACCGGCCAGATCGGCCAGGCGCTGGATCAGGCTCGGCACGTCAACCACCAGTTCGGCGAGGCGATAGACCTTGCCCTTGAAGCGCTTGTCTTGCAGGGCCGGCGGCAGTTGATCGCCCTTGACCTGATCGACCCGGCCACGCACGGCCTTGCTGGCGAAGAAACTGGTGAGGTTGCCGGCGAGTGTGCCGGGCGACCACAGGTAATGCGCTTCGGACAACAGGCGCACGCCGGACAGGTCCAGCTCGCCGTTGCCGGCCAGCGCTTCACGCCAGCGGCGCGGCATGTCGGCGATGGCTTCCGAGGCGCCGGTCAGCGCACCGTGCAACGCATATTTGGCGCCGCCGTGAATGATGCCCTGGGACTTCACACTCTGCCCGCCACCGAGGCTGGCACTTTCCACCAGCACGGTCGAAAAACCCTGACGGCGCAGACGCGCGTTCAGCCAGAGGCCGGCGACACCAGCGCCGACAATCAGAACGTCGGTGGAAATAACGGATGGCATGCAACGACCTCAGTGTTCAAGACGAGGGCGCAGTATACAGACTCGGGAAAGAGCGGGATTTGTCGATGATCAACAGGGCAGATGCAAAACCAAATGTGGGAGCGGGCTTGCTCGCGAATGCGGTGTGTCAGTTAACAGAAATGTTGTTGCCACACCGCCTTCGCGAGCAAGCCCGCTCCCACAGGGGATTTGCGTTACTGCAAATCAGTGCCCGGCAGTCTTGGAGAACAGCTGGATGACCACCACGCCGAGCACGATCAACGCCATGCCGAGCATCGCCGGCACATCCAGCTTCTGCCCATAAATGAACAGCGCCGCGACGCTGACCATGACGATGCCCATGCCCGCCCACACGGCGTAGGCGACTCCCACCGGCACGGTGCGCACCACCAGCGTCAGCATCCAGAAGGCGATCCCGTAGCCGACGATCACCAGAATCAGCGGCAGCGGGGTGCTCAAGCCTTTGACCGCTTTCATCGAAACGGTGGCGATCACTTCGGCGCAAATGGCGATGGCCAGAAAGGCGTAGGCGTTCATGTGTAGATCCTCATGTAAAACGTTGCTTGCTGAGGCGGCATTCTAGTCGCTCGCCAGATGGGGTAAAGTCATTACCTATCTGTTTTGAAGATGGGTTGCAGCATGAATACCCTGTGGAATCTGGAACAACTGCGCGCCTTCGTCAGCGTCGCCGAACAGCGTTCGTTTTCTGCCGTGGCGCGCCAGCAACGCAAGGCGCAGTCGGCGATCAGCAGTGCGATTGCCATGCTGGAAGACGATTTGGGTGTCAGCCTGTTCGAGCGTAGCAGTGGTCGCTCACCCAAGCTCACCGAAGCGGGGGAAGCACTGCTCGAAGAAGCCCGGGAAGTGCTGCGCCAATGCGCGCGGCTGAACGGTCGGGCGATGGCAATGATGCGCGGCCAGGAAGCGCAGTTGCGCGTGGCGCAGGATGAAGCCATGCCGTATCAGGCACTGGTGGAAAGCTTCGATGCGCTGGCCGAGCAATTTCCCAGCCTCGAAGTGCAACTGACCAGCGCCGCCCAGGGTGAAGTCGCACGCAAACTGGTCGAGCGTCGCGCTGATCTGGGCCTGCTGTTCTATCACGACGAAATTCCCGAAGCGCTGGAGCGTCGGGTATTGGGCCGGGTGGAAATGGTCACCGTCTGCGGCATCAATCATCCGCTGGCGACGCAGTCCTACGTCACCTGCCAGCAACTGGCACAGCATCGGCAATTGCTGATGTCGACGCAAACCAGCGTCTACCCCGGCAACGAACCGGCTAGCCCGCAAGTCTGGCGCGCTGACAGTTTCTACGTGATGGCCGAATGGCTGGTGCGGGATCTGGGCTGGGCCTGGCTGCCCCGGCATGTGGTGCAGTACTCGGCCTATCAGGGGTTGATGGTCGAACTGGACAGCGAATGGACCCCGCCGGCGCTGGTGGTGGAGCTGGTCTGGCGCCGGGATGAACCCCTCGGCCCGGCTGCGCGCTGGCTGGCTGAACGTTTTGCCGTGCACTTGCGGGCGATTGGCGACAAAAGTCGATAAACTCCGCCGCCATGAATAGAACTCTCTACACCGCGCTGTTTTACCTGGGGCTGCCATTGGTGGCGATTCGGCTGTGGCTGCGCTCGCGCAAGGCCCCGGCATATGCCAAACGGATTGGCGAGCGCTTCTCTTACGGTATGCCACCACTGCAACCCGGCGGGATCTGGGTGCACGCGGTGTCTGTGGGCGAAAGCATTGCCGCCGCGCCGATGATTCGCGCCTTGCTGCAGCGTTATCCACAGCTGCCGATCACCGTGACCTGCATGACGCCGACCGGATCGGAACGGATTCAGGCGTTGTTCGCCGGCGAACCGCGCATCCAGCATTGTTATCTGCCCTACGACTTGCCGTGCGCAGCGGCGCGTTTTCTTGATCACGCCAAACCGAAACTGGCGGTGATCATGGAAACCGAACTGTGGCCCAACCACATCCATCAGTGCGCCAAGCGCGGGATTCCGGTGGCGCTGGCCAACGGCCGGTTGTCCGAACGATCGGCCCGGGGATATGGCCGTTTCACTAAGCTGACCGCGCCGATGCTCGCTGAAATGAGTTTTTTTGCGGTGCAGACCGAAGCCGAAGCCCAGCGCTTCCGCGACCTGGGCGCGCGTCCGCAGACGGTCGAAGTTACTGGCTCGATCAAGTTCGACCTGACCATCGACCCGCAACTACTGCAGCGCGCCCATGAGTTGCGCGGCCAATGGCAGGCGCTGGAGCGCCCGGTGTGGATCGCTGCGAGTACCCACGAAGGCGAAGACGAAGTGGTGCTCGACGCCCATCGCCGACTGTTGGCGAACTACCCGAATGCATTGCTGATCCTGGTGCCGCGCCATCCCGAGCGCTTCAACTCGGTGTTCGAGTTGTGCCAGCGCGAAGGCTTTGCCACGGTGCGCCGTTCCACCGGTGCCAACGTCGAAGCGGACACTTCAGTGCTGCTTGGCGACACCATGGGCGAGCTGCTGTTTCTCTATGCGTTGGCTGACAGTGCTTTCGTCGGCGGCAGCCTGGTGCCCAACGGCGGGCACAATCTGCTGGAGCCGGCGGCCTTGGCCAAACCGGTGCTCAGCGGCCCGCACCTGTTCAACTTCCTCGACATCGCCGCGCAGTTGCGCGAAGCCGGCGCGCTGGCCGAAGTGGATGATGCCGAAGGGCTGGCGGTGGAAGTGCAGCGCTTGTTCGAATTGCCGCGCGATGCCCAGCGCATGGCCGAGGCGGGACTGGCGGTGATGCGGCGTAATCAGGGTGCGTTGCAGCGGTTGCTGGATGGGCTGGGCCGGTTGATCAAATAGTCGCCCGGAACATTTATTGTGGTGAGGGGATTTATCCCCGATCGGCTGCGCAGCAGTCGTTAACCCTGCTTGCCATATCTGACTGAATCACCGCGGTGAATGGTTTTGGGGCTGCTACGCACCCCATCGGGGATAAATCCCCTCGCCACAGGGGATTTTCCAGATTGTTTAGGGGCGCGCCTTGAGCTGTGCTTCCGCTGCCTTGGCCAGATCCGGTGGCAAGAAGTCCTTGTCCGGGTTGTAGTCGGCCTTCAGATAGCGCGCCAGGTCCTGCAAGTCACCCGGATTCAACGTCCCTGCCGCCTGCTTCAAGCGCAGGTTGTCGAGGATGTAGTCGTAGCGGGTGTTGTTGTAGTTGCGCACCGAGGTGTACAGCTGACGCTGCGCGTCGAGCACGTCGACAATGTTGCGCGTACCCACCTGATAACCGATTTCCGTGGCTTCCACCGCGCTCTGGTTGGAGATGATCGACTGGCGGCGCGCCTGCACCTGCTCGACATCGGTGTTCACCGCGCGGTGCAGGTTGCGGGTGTTTTCCACCACCTGCCGACGCAGGGATTCGCGCTGTTGCTCGCTCTGATCCAGTTGCGCATAGGACTGGCGCACTTGCGAACTGGTCAGCCCGCCACTGTAGATCGGGATGTTCAGTTGCAGGCCCAAAGTGCTTTGCTCGACGTTGCCACTGTACGGCGTGCCGAAGGCGTTCGGGTTGGCGAAACCGAGGGCGTCGTTGTCCCCCTTTTCATATTTGGCCACGGCATCGAGGGTCGGCAGGTGACCGGCCTTGCGCTGTTTTAGGGTCTGTTCGGCGGAGCTGACCGCAAAGTTGCTCGCCAGCAGATTGAGGTTCTGCTTGCCCGCGGTGTCGACCCAGGCCTTGGCGTCGTTTGGCGCCGGCGGCAGGATCGGCAGCGTGTGAACGATGCCCTGAATCGAGTTGTACTGACGGTTGGTCAGGGTGATCAGCGCTTCGAACGCATCGTCAACCTGACGCTGCGCAACGATACGGTTGGCGCGCGCGGTGTCGTAACTGGCCTGCGATTGCAGGACATCGGTCTTGTCCGACAGGCCGACATCGAAACGCTCGTTGGACTGGTCGAGCTGACGCTTGAACGCGGCTTCTTCAGCCTTGGTCGAGGCCAAGTTGTCCTGACTGCGCAGCACGTTGAAGTAGCTTTCAGCCGATTGCAGAATCAGGTTCTGTTCGGTGGCCGAGAGTTGCAGGGCGGCTTGTTCGTTGACGTCTTTCGCCGCTTGGTACTGGAACCAGCGGTCGGCGCGGAACAACGGCTGGGCGAGGGTCGCCTGATAGGAATGCGCGCTGCGATTGGCAATGGCTGAAGGCTGGTCGATCGAGGTGCGCACGTCCGCCACTTCGGCGCCGCCGGACAGGTTAGGCAGCAACCCCGCGCGGGCCTGCGGCACCACTTCTTTCTGGGCGCCGTACTGGGCGCGGGCGGCGGCCAGATCGGCGTTGTTGTCGACGGCTTCCTGATAGACGCTGACCAGATCGGTCTTGGTCGACAAGGGCGCTTCTGCTGCCCAGGCCATTGCGTTGGACGCACAAGACACGGCAAGAGCCAGTGAAAGTTTGCGCAGCATGAGGCGATCCCTAGCAAAAATATTACGGAAATAATGTGCGCGCCAAGGCTACGGCGCGGCCCCGGCAGCGTCAAGGCGCGCAGGGCACAGCGAGTGTAGTTGCGCAATCGTGCGGCAACAATCCTGCAAGTCCCGGTAATTGCGCCATTCATCATGGTGTTTGCCGCGGTGTTGGCGTTCTTTGCCGGTTGTGTCTAGACTGGCCGGGTTCTTGTCGGGGTGCCTTGCTATGAGGCTGAGATCGAATAATTTCGGATCCCGTTGAACCTGATCAGGTTAGCGCCTGCGTAGGGAACAAGATTTCTCGTCACCCGGCGAGTCCTCTTGTGCTTCGTCCGGGATATTGTTCGACAATCGAACGCTCGACGACGATGCACAGCACCAGTCCTGGTGCGTCCGTGCCTTTCAGGTTCTGCTCCGACAATCCATTGCCTGGATGCTGTCTGGAGAGTCCGTGATGACTACAAAAGCAAAAAACGCGATCAACCTGAGTGACTCGGCCAAGGTCGATGAGCAGTCGGTTCAGCCGTTCACCCGTTCGCAAAAAGTCTACGTTCAGGGCTCGCGCCCGGACATCCGCGTGCCGATGCGCGAAATCACCCTCGATGTGACGCCGACCGATTTCGGTGGCGAAATCAACGCGCCGGTCACCGTCTACGACACCTCCGGCCCGTACACCGATCCGAACGTGGTGATCGACGTGCGCAAAGGTCTGGGCGACGTGCGTTCGGCGTGGATCGACGACCGTGGCGACACCGAACGTTTGCCTGGCCTGAGTTCCAATTTCGGCCAGGAGCGCCTCGCCGACCCTGAGCTGACCAAACTGCGTTTTGCCCACGTCAACAACCCGCGCCGGGCCAAGGCCGGGGCCAACGTCAGCCAGATGCACTACGCGCGCAAAGGCATCATCACCGCCGAGATGGAATACGTCGCCATCCGCGAAAACATGAAGCTGCAAGAGGCCCGCGCCGCCGGCCTGTTGACCCAGCAACACGCCGGCCACAGCTTCGGCGCGAGCATTCCGAAAGAAATCACCGCTGAATTCGTCCGCGAAGAAATCGCCCGTGGTCGCGCGATCATTCCGGCCAACATCAACCACGTCGAACTGGAACCGATGATCATCGGCCGTAACTTCCTGGTGAAGATCAACGGCAACATCGGCAACAGCGCCCTGGGTTCGTCCATCGAAGAAGAAGTGGCGAAACTGACCTGGGGCATTCGCTGGGGTTCGGACACGGTGATGGACCTGTCCACCGGCAAACACATTCACGAAACCCGCGAATGGATCATCCGCAACTCGCCGGTGCCGATCGGTACCGTGCCGATCTATCAGGCGCTGGAGAAGGTCAACGGCGTTGCTGAAGACCTGACCTGGGAGCTGTTCCGCGACACGCTGATCGAACAGGCCGAGCAGGGCGTCGACTACTTCACCATCCACGCCGGCGTGCTGCTGCGCTACGTGCCGCTGACCGCCAAGCGCGTGACCGGCATCGTTTCCCGTGGCGGTTCGATCATGGCCAAGTGGTGCCTGGCGCACCACAAAGAGAACTTCCTCTACACCCACTTCGACGAAATCTGCGAAATCATGAAGGCCTACGACGTCAGCTTCTCGCTGGGCGACGGCCTGCGTCCGGGCTCGATTGCCGACGCCAACGACGAAGCGCAATTCGGCGAGCTGGAGACCCTCGGCGAGCTGACCAAGATCGCCTGGAAACACGACGTGCAGTGCATGATCGAAGGCCCGGGCCACGTGCCGATGCAGTTGATCAAAGAGAACATGGACAAGCAGCTGGAGTGCTGTGACGAGGCGCCGTTCTACACCCTCGGCCCGCTGACCACCGACATCGCGCCGGGTTACGACCACATCACCTCGGGTATCGGTGCGGCGATGATCGGCTGGTTCGGTTGCGCCATGCTCTGCTACGTGACGCCGAAGGAACACCTCGGCTTGCCGAACAAGGATGACGTGAAGACCGGGATCATCACCTACAAGATTGCCGCCCACGCAGCGGACCTGGCCAAAGGGCATCCGGGCGCGCAGATTCGCGACAACGCCTTGAGCAAGGCGCGTTTCGAATTCCGTTGGGAAGACCAGTTCAACCTTGGTCTCGATCCGGACACCGCGCGTTCGTATCACGACGAAACCTTGCCGAAGGACTCGGCCAAGGTCGCGCACTTCTGCTCGATGTGCGGGCCGAAATTCTGCTCGATGAAGATCACTCAGGAAGTCCGTGAATACGCGGCCAACCAGCGGATCGACGCGGTCGACGTGGACGTCGCCCAGGGTCTTGCGGAGCAGGCCGAGCGGTTCAAGAAGGAAGGCAGTCAGCTGTACAAGAAGGTTTGATCTGACCTGAAGTCTGCGGTGTCTGTGCTGGCCCCTTCGCGAGCAAGCCCGCTCTCACATTTGAATCCAGCTGTTCACAAAACTTGTGTTCACAGGCGATCCAGTGTGGGAGCGGGCTTGCTCGCGAAGGCGTCAGAACAGGCGCCAGGGATCTCAATGACAAAAATACTCCTCTGAGATAACACCTTGAGCATTCAACCCGGCACTTATTCCCCCGACCTCGCCGTACCCGCCGACAAGCGAGTATTCGGCGGTCGCGATCTGTTTTCCCTGTGGTTTTCCCTCGGCATCGGCCTGATGGTATTGCAAACCGGTGCCTTGCTCGCGCCGGGTCTGGGCCTTTCCGGTTCGCTGCTGGCGATTTTCCTCGGCACACTGGTTGGCGTGCTGCTGTTGGCCGCGGTCGGCGTGATCGGCAGCGATACCGGTCTGTCGTCGATGGCCGCACTCAAACTGAGCCTCGGCCACAAAGGCGCGAGCCTGCCGGCGCTGCTCAACCTGCTGCAACTGATCGGTTGGGGCTCGTTCGAAATCATCGTCATGCGTGACGCTGCCAGCCTGCTCGGCAGCCGTGCGTTCAGCGAAGGTTCGCTGTGGGCCAGCCCGATGCTCTGGACCTTGTGCTTCGGCGCACTGGCGACTTTGCTCGCAGTCAGCGGGCCGCTGACGTTCGTGCGCAAGATCCTGCGTAAATGGGGTATCTGGCTGATCCTGGCGGCGTGCATCTGGCTGACCTGGAATCTGTTCGCCAAGGCTGATCTGGCGGCACTCTGGGCGCGGGCCGGGGACGGTTCGATGCCGTTCGCCGTGGGCTTCGACATTGCCATCGCGATGCCGTTGTCGTGGCTGCCGCTGATCGCCGATTACTCGCGCTTCGGCAAGCGTGCGAAGAACGTCTTCGGCGGCACCGCCATCGGTTTCTTCATCGGCAATTTCTGGCTGATGAGCCTCGGCGTGGCTTACACCCTGGCCTTTGCGCCGAGCGGTGAAGTCAATGCGTTACTGCTGGCACTGGCCGGGGCCGGTCTGGGCATTCCGCTGTTGCTGATTCTGCTGGATGAGTCGGAAAACGCTTTCGCCGACATTCATTCGGCAGCGGTATCGAGCGGGATTCTGTTGCGCTTGAAAGTCGAGCATCTGGCCTTGGCCATCGGCGTGATCTGCACCCTGATTGCACTGCTGGCGCCATTGGCGCAGTACCAGAACTTCCTGTTGCTGATCGGCTCGGTGTTTGCGCCGCTGTTCGGCGTGGTGCTGGTGGATCACTTCATCCTGCGCAAGCGCAGCGCTCAGGTGGCGTCAGCCGCATTGCGCTGGCCGGCGCTGTTGGCGTGGCTGGGCGGGATCAGCACCTACCACTTGCTGGCGAATCTGTATCCGGATGTCGGCGCGACCCTGCCGGCACTGGTGCTGGCAGGGCTGTTGCAACTGGTGCTCGGTCGGGCGTTCAGTTACGGCCGGGAAACAGCTCGGGTTTGAGAATGCCGTTCAGACGCGGGTAAGGGATCTTCAGTTCGACGTGGCCCAGCGCGTAAGGCGCGATGGTGCTCACGTCGTACTTGAGGATCACGCCACCGTAGGTCAGCGCCACGTTCGGGGTTTTGACGAACGGCCAGCTCTTCACGAAATCCGCTTCCTGATCGAGCTTGGTGCTGATCAGCCAGCTGTTATGCGCCACTTGCGCCGCTTTCCAGAACGCCTCTTCCTGACCCGGCAGCAACATGTCCGACAGGTTCAGCACTTTATGCTGCTGACGCGAATAGTTGATAAAACCGCGGCCCGGCGTGCCATGGGCGCCACCGGTGTCGAGGTAGCTCGACAGTTCGATGATCACCAAGCCGTCATGCTGCTCGCGTACCTTGGCCTGCAAATAGCTGCTGTTGCGCGGGCCGGCGTTGCGCAGGAATTGATCACGATAGGCAGCCAGGGTTGGCGCCACCGCTGCGTTCTGCTCGGTGCGGGTCATTTGCAGCAGGCGTTTTTCGATAATGCCGTCCAGCGCAGGCTCGGCCGCGAAGTGCACGGTATCGATATTCACCAGCGGGCAGTCCGGGTTGGAACAGCCGGGTTTCAGGGTTTCCGACGCATCGCGGGTGGTTTCCAGCGGCGTGCGGTAGTTGGGCTGGAACAGGTTGGCGCAGGCGCCCAGGGTCAGGGCGATGGCGGCCACGGAGGCAATTTTGAAAAGCGACATGGGCGTCCTTTCTGAAACAGGGGAAGGCAAAAAGTTATCCGCTTCGACTCTCGCCGAAGCAGTCAGTTCGCCACTAAGCTAATTAGAGTGGGTTTCGCCTCCACCGTCCATCCCGCTGACGGTAAAGGGGCTGCATCAATCATCGCGGGCGCGTTAGGATGGCGCGAAGTCGAGGTCGCCAGTAACCAAAAGCAGCCTCGTATTGGATTTGCAGCAAGAGAGGATGCTCATGACAGATTTTGCCAACGCCACTCCGGCCACCGTCGATGTTGTAAAGCGCGAGCGCTGCTACGAGGGCTTCTACAAGCTCGACCGTTTGCACCTGCGCCATGAGCTGTTCGCCGGGGGCATGAGCCGCGAGATCAACCGCGAAGTCTTCGTGCGTCACGATGCCGTGTGCCTGCTGCCTTACGATCCAAAGCGCGATGAAGTGGTGCTGCTCGAGCAGTTTCGCGTCGGTGCCATGGGCAAGACCGACAACCCGTGGCTGGTTGAGCTGGTCGCCGGTCTGATCGACAAGGCCGAAGTGCCGGAAGAAGTTGCTCACCGCGAGGCGCAGGAGGAAGCTGGGCTGGACATCAAGGCCCTGTGGCCGATGACCAAATATTTCCCGTCGCCGGGCGGCAGCAACGAATTCGTGCATTTGTACCTGGGGCACTGCAGCACCGAAGGCGTAGGCGGCCTGCATGGGCTGGAGGAAGAAGCAGAAGACATCCGTGTCACGGTCTGGGCCTTTGAAGATGCCTTGCAGGCCGTCCGTGACGGACGCATTGCCAACGCGGCGAGCATCATCGCCTTGCAATGGCTGGCGCTGAACCGCGCCGAAGTGAGGGGGTTATGGTCGTAAACAAGCTGCGCGATCGCTATCGAGTCGACCTCGCCGGGCTGCAAGCCGCCTGCGAGGCCAACTACGCGCGCCTGATGCGACTGGTGCCGGACATGCGCAACGACCCCGAGGCGCGGCGGATCGCCGTGACCCAGGGCGAGCAGATGCTCGGCGTGCTGGCCCTCGAAGTGCTGCAGACCTGCCCCTACACCACCACTTTGCAGGTGCGTCAGGAACACAGTTTGCCGTGGCTGCCGGTGCCGCAACTGGAAGTGCAGGTCTATCACGACGCGCGCATGGCCGAGGTGATCAGCGCCGAACATGCACGACGCTTTCGCGGCATCTATCCTTACCCGAACGCCGCGATGCATCAGCCGGATGAAAAGGCCCAGCTCAATCTGTTCCTGGGGGAATGGCTGAGCCATTGTCTGGCCTTGGGGCACGAGTACGAAGTCGTACGCTAGTTGTGAACTGCGTCCGGTTCGCCGGTTTCCCCTTTGCGTCATCCCCCAGCATAATTGCGGCACTCAACCGATTCCGTGCTTTTGCCCTGGGAGAACGCCTTGCCGAGCGTATCCACATTGACCACCGCCGATCCGGCGTTGCTGGTGCAGTTATCCGACAGTCATCTGTTCGCCGAGGCGGGCGGCACGCTGCTGGGCATGAACACCCGCGAGAGCCTGCAAAAGGTCATCGAACTGGTGCTCAGGCAGCAACCTCGGATCGACTTGATTCTGGCCACGGGGGACCTTTCCCAGGATGGCACTCTGGAGTCGTATCAACAGTTTCGTGAGATGACGGCGCAGATCGATGCGCCGGCGCGCTGGATTCCCGGCAATCACGATGAGCCGCAAATCATGGCTCAGGCCGCGGTGCAAAGTGCATTGCTGGAGTCAGTGGTCGATGTCGGCAACTGGCGCGTGACCTTGCTCGACTCGGCGGTGCCGGGTTCTGTGCCGGGGTATCTGCAGGATGATCAGTTGCAACTGCTGGCGCGCTCGCTGAGCGAAGCGCCGGAGCGCCATCATCTGGTGTGTTTCCACCATCATCCGGTGCCGGTGGGTTGTGCCTGGGCGGAGCCGATCGGTTTGCGCAATCCCGAAGCATTCTTCGACGTGCTCGATCGTTTTCCTCAGGCTCGCGCGGTGCTGTGGGGGCATGTGCATCAGGAGATCGACCGCGAACGCAACGGCGTACGGCTGATGGCCTCGCCTTCGACCTGCATTCAGTTCGAGCCGGGCAGTCACGACTTCAAGGTCGGTGAGCAGGCGCCGGGCTATCGCTGGTTGCGGCTGTTGCCGGACGGGCGGCTGGAAACCGGTGTCGAGCGCGTTACCGACTTCCAATTCACCGTCGATTACGGCTCCGAAGGCTACTGAAAACCGAGTTGCGCCCCTTCGCGAGCAAGCCCGCTCCCACAAAGGATCTGTGCCGTTCGCAAATTCCTTGTGGGAGCGGGCTTGCTCGCGAAGGCGTCCTTACAAACACCCACGACTTCCCTGACTCCCTGTAAACTCCGCTATCTTTCGCCGACACTCAGGGAGCTCAAATGTCCGGTTCGATCCTCTATATCCACGGTTTCAACAGCGCGCCGGCCTCGAAAAAGGCCTGTCAGCTGGTCGAGGTGATGGAACGGCTGGGTTTGAGCGACCAATTGCGTGTCCCGGCGCTGCATCACCACCCGCGTGAAGCCATCGGTCAGTTGCAGCAGGCGATTGCCGAGCTGGGCCGGCCGTTGCTGGTGGGAAGCTCACTCGGCGGCTACTATGCGACTCACCTGGCTGAGCGCCACGGCTTGAAAGCCCTGCTGGTCAACCCGGCGGTCAGCCCGCACCGGATGTTCGACGGCTACCTGGGCACACAGAAAAACCTGTATACCGATGAGACCTGGGAATTGACCCACGACCATGTGACGGCCCTGGCCGAGCTGGAAGTGCCGGCACCCATGGATGCACAGCGTTATCAGGTGTGGTTGCAGACCGGCGATGAAACACTGGATTATCGCCTCGCCCAGCAGTATTACCGGGCCTGCGCCTTGCGCATTCAGGCCGGCGGCGACCATGGTTACCAGGGTTTTGCCGAACAATTACCGGCGTTGTTGAGTTTTGCCGGCATTGGCGCCGATTTGTATCAGGCAATCGATTTCACCGCACTGTGAAGTCTTGCCCCTTTTTCATTGAATCACTGACGACGAGACCCTATGGCCACTCCCAGCGCTAGCTCTTATAACGCCGACGCCATCGAAGTCCTCTCGGGCCTCGACCCGGTGCGCAAACGCCCCGGCATGTACACCGACACCAGTCGGCCGAACCACCTCGCCCAGGAAGTCATCGACAACAGTGTCGACGAAGCCCTGGCCGGCCACGCCAAATCGGTGCAGGTCATTCTGCACGCCGATCACTCGCTTGAGGTCAGCGACGATGGTCGCGGCATGCCGGTCGACATTCACCCGGAAGAGGGTGTGTCGGGTGTCGAGCTGATCCTCACCAAGCTGCATGCGGGCGGCAAGTTTTCCAACAAGAACTACCAGTTCTCCGGCGGTCTGCACGGGGTGGGTATTTCCGTGGTCAACGCCTTGTCGACCGAAGTCCGGGTGCGCGTGAAGCGTGACGGCAACGAATACCAGATGACCTTCAAGGATGGCTTCAAGGCCACCGAGCTGGAAATCGTCGGCACCGTCGGCAAGCGCAACACCGGCACCAGCGTGTACTTCGCGCCGGATCCGAAATACTTCGACTCACCGAAATTCTCCATCAGCCGCCTCAAGCACGTGCTCAAGGCCAAGGCTGTGCTGTGCCCGGGGCTGCTGGTCAGCTTCGAAGACAAGGGCACCGGCGAGAAAGTCGAATGGCATTACGAAGACGGCCTGCGCTCCTATCTGGTGGACGCGGTCAGCGAATTCGAACGCCTGCCGGACGAGCCGTTCTGCGGCAGCCTCGCCGGTAATAAAGAAGCGGTGGATTGGGCGCTGTTGTGGCTGCCGGAAGGTGGCGACGCGGTGCAGGAAAGCTACGTCAACCTGATCCCGACGGCGCAGGGCGGGACCCACGTCAACGGTTTGCGTCAGGGCCTGCTCGACGCGATGCGCGAGTTCTGCGAATTCCGCAGCCTGCTGCCGCGCGGCGTGAAGCTGGCGCCGGAAGACGTCTGGGAGCGCATCGCTTTCGTGCTGTCGATGAAGATGCAGGAGCCGCAATTCTCTGGTCAGACCAAAGAGCGTCTGTCGTCCCGTGAAGCGGCGGCATTCGTCTCCGGTGTGGTCAAGGACGCCTTCAGCCTGTGGCTCAACGCCAACCCGGAAACCGGTTTGGCGCTGGCCGAACTGGCGATCAACAACGCCGGTCGCCGCCTCAAGGCAAGCAAAAAGGTCGAGCGCAAGCGCGTCACCCAAGGCCCTGCGTTGCCGGGCAAACTGGCTGACTGCGCCGGACAGGATCCGATGCGTTCCGAGCTGTTCCTGGTCGAAGGTGATTCCGCCGGTGGTTCCGCCAAGCAAGCGCGGGACAAGGAATTCCAGGCGATCCTGCCGTTGCGCGGCAAGATCCTCAATACTTGGGAAGTCGACGGCAGCGAAGTGCTTGCCAGCCAGGAAGTGCACAACATCGCCGTGGCCATCGGGGTCGATCCGGGCGCGGCAGACATGAGTCAACTGCGCTACGGCAAGATCTGCATCCTCGCCGACGCCGACTCCGACGGTCTGCACATCGCGACGTTGCTCTGCGCGTTGTTCGTCCAGCATTTCCGCCCACTGGTGGACGCCGGTCACGTCTACGTGGCGATGCCGCCGCTGTACCGCATCGATCTCGGCAAAGAGATCTACTACGCCCTCGACGAAGCCGAGCGCGACGGGATTCTCGACCGTCTGGTGGCCGAGAAGAAACGCGGCAAACCGCAGGTCACCCGATTCAAAGGTCTGGGTGAAATGAACCCGCCGCAATTGCGTGAAACCACCATGGACCCGAACACCCGGCGCCTGGTGCAGTTGACGCTGGGCGATGATTTTGCCGAAACCTCGGAAATGATGGACATGTTGCTGGCGAAGAAACGCGCCGGTGACCGCAAAACCTGGCTCGAATCCAAGGGCAACCTTGCCGAGGTGCTGGCCTGATGCGGTTTGGCTGGGCCTTGGCGGGTGCATTGCTGCTGAGTGCGATGGGCGTGTCGGCGGAGCCGCTGCAGGAGTTGCGCGTGCTCTCGGAACATCCGGTCGAAGGCATGCGTGGCGGCAACCTGTCGGGACTGGCCATGTGTGGCAGCGAGTTGTGGACGGTGTCGGACCGCGATGACGATCAGATCTATCGGCTCAATACCGCCGATCAGGTCTGGCAGGCCGAAGCCTTGCACATCGACGTACCGCTGGTGCCGGAGACCGGTTTGCCGTGGGGATTGCGCTCGCGCAATTGGGCCGCGTCGTTCGTGCGCGGTGGCGACCTGGATTTCGAAGGCATCAGCTGCGACAGTGCCGGCAATCGCTACATTGTCAGCGAGGGCCACGCGGCGGTCTTGCAGGTGCCCGTCAGCGGCCCGGTCAACTGGCTGAAGATTTCGCCGATGATGGTTCGCGAAGCGCGGGCCAGTGGCATGCTCCTGCATTTCAATGCGATCTTCGAAGGTCTGGCGATCAACCCGGCGGGCGATCAGATGTGGCTGGCCGGCGAACGGCAAAACCGCGGCTTGCTGCTGATCAAGCGTCAGCAGACGGTGTGGGATTGCGACGGTCGTTGCGTGCTGCTCAGCGAGGGCGGCAAGGAGATGCAGCCGCCGCAGTTCCCGCACGCCAAAGCGGTCGACCGCGACTTTTCCGACCTTTCGTTGTTCAACGGCAAATTGTTTACCCTTGAACGCAACGCCTTCCAGATTTGTCGGCGCGATGCGCAGACTGCCAAGGTCGAGCGCTGCTGGTCGTACGCCGCTGAACTGTTGCAGGCCAACCGCCGTTACTCGCAGAACTTCGGGTTGGAAGAAGCATTGATCGTTGACGCTGAGGGTGCGTGGATCGGCGTCGACAATAATTTCGGCCCCCGCGCCGACGGTGAGGTAAGGCCGATCGTCTGGCGCTTCGCCGCGCCTGAAGGTGGCTGGAGCGCCAAACCGTGAGTCAGCAACCGCCGGGCAAGCGCGCCGGCCGGGTGTTGATGATTCTGGCCTGGTGCGCGGGGCTGTTTCTGGCCACGCGGTTTTTCGGCCAGTGGGAAGAACGTCAGCAGAATCCGAATGTGGTGGTCACGTCCGAGCAGCATGGCGGCGTGATCGAAGTGAAGCTGGCCGGCAACGCCCAAGGGCATTTTGTCGCCAGCGGTCAGATCAACGGTGAGCCGGTGGAGTTCATGCTCGACACCGGCGCGACCGATGTGGCGATCCCGGCGGATCTGGCCAAGCGCTTGAAACTGGAAGAGGGTTTCGGTGTGACCCTGAGCACGGCCAACGGCCTGAGCCAGGGCTACCGGACAAAGATCGACCGCCTGCAACTGGGCGACATCGTGCTGCGGGACGTCCGCGCGCTGGTGGCGCCGGGGCTGCATGGCGATCAGGTGCTGCTCGGCATGAGCGCCCTGAACAAACTTGAATTTACCCAGCGCGGTGGCACCATGCTGCTGCGCCAGACAACGAACCGATGAGGCCCGCATGAGCGACTCCCTTGATCTCAGCCTGGACGGTGTAGAACGCCGATCGCTGGCTGACTTCACCGAAAATGCCTACCTCAACTACTCCATGTACGTGATCATGGACCGTGCCCTGCCGCATATCGGCGACGGCCTGAAACCGGTACAGCGGCGCATCATTTATGCGATGAGCGAGCTGGGGCTGGACGCCGATTCCAAGCACAAGAAATCGGCGCGTACCGTCGGTGACGTGCTCGGCAAGTTCCATCCGCACGGCGATTCGGCGTGTTACGAAGCGATGGTGCTGATGGCCCAGCCGTTCAGCTATCGCTACACGCTGGTCGACGGCCAGGGCAACTGGGGTGCGCCGGACGATCCGAAGTCCTTCGCCGCCATGCGTTACACCGAAGCACGCCTGTCGCGCTATTCCGAAGTGCTGCTCAGCGAGCTGGGCCAGGGCACCGCTGATTGGGGCCCGAATTTCGACGGTACCTTGCAGGAACCACTGGTGTTGCCGGCACGTTTGCCGAACATCCTGCTCAACGGCACCACCGGCATCGCTGTCGGTATGGCCACCGACGTGCCGCCGCACAATCTGCGCGAAGTCGCCACTGCCTGCGTGCGCTTGCTCGATGAGCCGAAAGCCACGGTCGAACAGCTCTGCGAACACATTCAAGGCCCGGACTATCCGACCGAAGCGGAAATCATCACGCCGCGTGCCGACCTGCTGAAAATGTACGAAACCGGCAAGGGCTCGGTACGCATGCGCGCCGTGTACCACGTCGAGGACGGCGACATCATCGTCACCGCGCTGCCGCACCAGGTCTCCGGGGCCAAAGTGCTGGAGCAGATCGCCGCGCTGATGCAGGCCAAGCCGTCGAAAGCACCGCAGATCGCTGACCTTCGTGATGAATCCGACCACGAAAACCCGTGCCGCATCGTGATCATTCCGGTCAACAGTCGCGTCGATCACGAAGCGCTGATGCAGCACCTGTTCGCCAGCACCGAGCTGGAGTCGACCTACCGGGTCAACGTCAACATCATCGGTCTGGATGGCAAGCCGCAGTTGAAGAACCTGCGTGCATTGCTGGTCGAATGGCTGGAATTCCGCGTGCTGACCGTGCGGCGCCGCCTGCAATTCCGCCTCGACAAGGTCGAGCGTCGCCTGCACCTGTTGGACGGTTTGCTGATCGCCTACCTCAACCTGGATGAAGTGATCCACATCATCCGCACCGAGGAGCACCCGAAAGCCAAGCTGATCGAGCGATTTGCCCTTAGCGAGATCCAGGCCGACTACATCCTCGACACCCGTCTGCGGCAGTTGGCGCGTCTGGAAGAGATGAAGCTGCGCGACGAGCAGGACGAACTGCTCAAGGAACAGGCCAAGCTGCAAGCCCTGCTGGGCAGCGAAGCCAAGCTGAAGAAGCTGGTGCGCACCGAGCTGCTCAAAGACGCTGAAACCTATGGCGATGACCGTCGTTCGCCGATCGTCGAACGTGCTGAAGCGAAAGCGCTGACCGAACACGATCTGCTGCCGAACGAGAAAGTTACCGTCGTGCTGTCGGAAAAAGGCTGGATCCGTTCGGCCAAAGGCCATGACATCGATGCCACCGGCCTGTCGTACAAGGCGGGTGACGGCTTCAAGACCTCGGCGGCGGGGCGTTCCAACCAGTCTGCCGTGGTGATTGATTCCACTGGCCGCAGCTATTCGGTCGCCGCCCACACCTTGCCGTCGGCGCGTGGCCAGGGCGAACCGTTGACCGGCCGTCTGACCCCGCCACCGGGTGCGACCTTCGAGTGCGTGCTGATGCCGGAAGACGATGCGCTGTATGTGATCGCCTCCGACGCCGGTTACGGTTTCGTGGTCAAGGGCGAAGACCTGCAAGCCAAGAACAAGGCCGGTAAAGCTCTGTTGAGCTTGCCGAACAACGCCAAGGTGATCGCGCCGCGTCCGGTGACTGATCGCGAGAATGACTTGCTTGCCGCCGTGACAAGCGAGGGGCGGATGCTGGTCTTCAATATCAGCGATTTGCCGCAGTTGGCGAAGGGCAAGGGCAACAAGATCATCGGTGTACCGGGTGACCGTGTCGCCAGCCGTGAAGAGTTTGTCACGGACATTGCTGTGATTCCCGCGGGTGCAACCTTGATCCTGCAAGCAGGCAAACGTCCGTATAAACTGAAAGCTGAAGACCTCGAACACTACAAAGGTGAGCGTGGACGGCGTGGCAACAAGCTTCCACGTGGCTTCCAGCGGGTCGATGCACTGCTCGTCGAAAACCTCAATTAGGCGAAAACGCCCATCTAGAGGCGTCGATCTACGATTTAACGCGTAGATCGACGCTTTGGCGCTGGAGTCGGAACGCATATTCACGGATGATATGGCCTTTCCAAGCGCCGGCGTGGCCGAGCGTTCTTCATATTTATTGAGTATTTTCACTGTGGTCAGCCTTGTGGCGGCCACCTGGACGGGATGATGACTGCTCTGCGCCCCCTTATTTTCCTGCTCGCCGGCGTTTTGGGCCTGGCGGGTTGCAGCGTTCACCAGCCGGTGTCGCTGTATCAGCTGGACAGCGGAAGTCCGGCTCAGCCTGCGCAAAGCACAGGCATGGCGGTTTTGTTGGGTCCGGTAGTCATTGCTGATTACCTGCAACGTGAAACTTTGCTGCAACGTCAACCGGACGGCAGCCTGCAAGCCTCGACCGACGGTCGCTGGGCGGGCAGCCTTTCGTCGGATATCGATCAATTGCTGATGCGTCAGGTGGCCGGTCATCTGGACAGCCAGCGTGTGGTATTGGCACCCGCCACTCTGGGATTTGCCCCGGATGTGCAAGTATTGCTGACCATCACGCGTCTGGACTCCGGTGAGAAGCAACCGGCGATCCTCGATGCACAATGGCGTCTGATCGACCGTCGTGGTCAGGTGCGCGACAACCGCATCGTTCATCTGCAGGAGCTGC
Organism: Pseudomonas sp. YL2; assembly: GCF_023063025.1. NCBI lineage: Bacteria > Pseudomonadati > Pseudomonadota > Gammaproteobacteria > Pseudomonadales > Pseudomonadaceae > Pseudomonas > Pseudomonas sp. YL2. Next base: position 21,438 of record NZ_JAJSLU010000031.1, read on the forward strand.
ATGCCGGTACCACGGCTTCGCAGGTGCAGGCGCAGGGGATTCTGCTGCAGCGTCTGGCCGAGCAGTTGTCGGTGGCGCTCAAGCCATTGGCCAACCAGCCTCCGGTGGCCGAAGCACCGCGTAAGGCAGCGCCTAAACCGGCAGCGCCGGCGGCGGATGCAGAGAAGCAGCCGAAGATTCCGATGGCTTCGCCGATTCGTACCGATATGGAAGTGTTCCGCTTCTGAGTGTGGTTTGAGTCAAAACAAAGCCCGCCTTGTGCGGGCTTTGTTGTGTCCGGGGGCTGGAGGACAGTTGTCGTCAGTGCTGACGCCTTCGCGAGCAAGCTCGCTCCCACATTTGATCAGCGGCGGGCACGTACCCTGTGGGAGCAACTGTCTTACTACCACCGTTCGTCACCGCCACTCTGTGCCGTCTCGCAGCATGGCATTCAGTCTGATCAGCAGTATTCGCATA
>NZ_JAJSLU010000032.1:0-10867 GCF_023063025.1 Pseudomonas sp. YL2
AACAACAACGACCGCCCGGCCCCGTTATCCAGGCGCTGCACACGCTCGGAAAAATCGCGATGCACCGTCAGACGATTGCCATACGCATCACTGACCGCCACCAGCCGCCCGGCACGAAAGTGATAAAACCGCGCCGCATCCCCGGCCAGCGCGAGGATCAGTTCCTCCGGCTCATCCCCGAGAAAAATCGCCGCCCGCGACAGACTGTTGTGAATCGCCGGCCGCTCCACACTGGGCAACGGAAACCGCGTGCGGCGGTTCTCGTGATCGACCCAGATCACCGCCTCGCCATCGAACTCCAGCCGATGCGCCAGCGAGTGACTCCAGCCAAACCCCAGCCCGACATCGATCTCCACCGCGCTGGTGCGGTACAGCCGGGTGAACTCGAACGGCAACACCCCATCGAGCGTGCCGTCGGTCAGGGTCAGCAGTTCTTCGCCGGTGACCATCGACACCGGACAGCCGTTGGTGCAGGTCAGCGGCGCGCAGTCGGCGCTGTCGCCGTTGGGGTTTTTCGCTTGATCGGGATTGTCGTCGTGGGGTTCGTGTCGCTCCATCCGCGTCGTGCCACGGGACTTGTCCCGGGCCATCGGTGCCGGATTTGGCACGCTTAAAACCACGGCGTCCGCTTGTCGAATGTTCAGCGGGATCGCCGGCGTCGGCTTCAACGGGATGTCGCGCGCATGCACCATCAACGGCTTCAGCGCGCCCGCGTGCTTGCTCAGATCCGCAGTGGAGGTCAGTTCGCTCAGGCGCAAGGCCGATGCGGCCAGCCATTGCCGCGCCCGGGGCGACTTGATCTTGCTCAGCACCTTGCTGCTCAGTCGCACGGGCACGCCAACGCCGCCGCAAACGCGCATCAGCAAAAAGCTGATCAACAACTCGACCCGGACTTCAGCCACCACTTCCGCCAGGTACTGCGGCGGCAGCATCTTCAACCAACTGGTGAAGGCTGCCAGATGGATAAACAGCAACGGCTCGTCACTGAGGATCAGCAAGCCATTGGCGATGGCCTCGCCGGAGGCGTCGAGCAGCGCTTGCAACTCGACATCGCTCAAGTACTGCAGGAGTTTTTCACTGTTGGCCTGCAGGTCGGCGAGCAGGGCAAACAGCTGTTTAACGTCATCCCAGATGTCGTGCAGGGCTTTCTCGAAACCGCGCCAGTCGGCCTGTTGCAACTGCTGGTAACGATCAGCCAAACCGGCGCCGGAAAACTCCGTCCACAGCGGCTGAAACCCGTCCCACTCCTGGCGAAGCCAGACCTCCAGCCCGTCCAGAATCTCTTCATAGGAGGTGTACAGCGCTTGGATATGGGCGCTGGACACATCAGGAAAGAAGGTGATGCGATAACGCTGGCCCCGGTCGCAGTCGCTGACTTCCAGAATGCCGCTCGGGCCGATGGTATGTCGCAGTGGTTCACCGAAACTCAATACCCCGTCGACTTCGCCGATCACCGGTTCGAGCAGCACCGGGGTATCGCCGATCGGTACGAACCGCGCCGCCTCGAACAGGTGCACCAAGGTCAACGGGCCGCTGGCGGGGCACATGACCACCGGGGTCTGGATCGGCTGGCGGGATTTGACCGGAGCGCTTAGACGGACGTGGTCACCGACCTTGAACACCTGCTCGACATCCAGTGCCGTACCCGTCCAGAACTGCTCGGCCCAGGCCTCGTAGTTGTTCAGGCACAGGCGGAACTCGCGGATCAGCGTTTCGAAGTCCGGGTGTTGCGGGTTCAGGGCGGCAACCACCAGCAGGCCGATGCTGTTGTTCAGGGCCAGGAGCCGATCGGTTTGGAACATTCGCAAGCACTCGCGCACATGAAAGAGGTGCGCGGACTTTGCGGGGGATCAACATGGAAAGAAGTCGGGAAAGTAGGCGTTATCTGTAGGGCATTTCGCTAAATGTCAGCGAGTCATTCCACCGCCCGTAAACATTGCCCGTTGCTCAATGTCCGCTGGCCTCGCTATGCTGCTGAACCCATTAATCAGATCCGCGTAGCGGCGCCGTTTGGGCCGCCCGGGATGTTTTTGATAACGGATCCGATGATGAATGCACCGATGAAGACGTTTGGCCCGATCAAGGCCGTGATTTTCGACATGGACGGTTTGCTGCTGGACACCGAAGGTATCTACACCGAGGTCACCTCGCTCATTGCCGAGCGTTACGGGCGGATCTTCGACTGGAGCGTTAAACAGAACATCATCGGTCGTGGCGCCAATGACCTGGCGAACTACGTGGTGCAGGCGCTGGATCTGCCGATCAGCGCCGAAGAGTTTCTGCTGATCCGCGAACCGCTGATGCGCGAACGCTTCCCCAAGGCCCAGGCGATGCCCGGCGCGGAGGAGCTGATTCGCCACCTCAAGGCGCACAACATTCCGATCGCCGTGGGCACCAGTTCGTCGCGGCAGTCGTTCGGCCAGAAAACCACCTTGCACCGCGACTGGTTTGCCCTGTTCGATTTCATCGTCACCGCCGATGACCCGGAAGTTGGCGCAGCAAAACCGGCGCCGGACATCTTTCTCACCGCCGCCCGGCGTCTGGGTGTAGCGCCTGAAGACTGTCTGGTGTTCGAGGATTCGCCGTTTGGCGTCACCGCCGCGAAAGCGGCGGGGATGACGGCCATCGCGATTCCCGACGCGGCCATGGCCGATGAAAAATACGCGCATGCCGACGGGATTTTGCGCACGCTCAAGGCGTTCACCCCGAGTGCCTGCGGTTTGCCGGCGCTGGAATGGGCTTGATCAGCCAATAAGCGCCGATAAAAAAACGCCGCCCTCTGTAAGGAGGCGCGGCGTTTTTTGTATCCGGGATTCAGCGCAATCAGGCGCCAAAACCACCGTCGATGGTCAGGCTGGCACCGGTGATGTAACCGGCTTCCGGGCCGACCAGATAAGCGACGAAACCGGCGATTTCATCGGCGGTGCCGTAACGACCGACAGCCATCAGCGGGATCAGGCTCTCGGCGAAATCGCCATGGGCCGGGTTCATGTCAGTGTCGACCGGGCCGGGCTGCACGTTGTTGATGGTGATGCCGCGCGGGCCCAGATCACGGGCCAGGCCTTTGGTCAGGCCGACCAGCGCCGATTTGCTCATCGCGTACACCCCGCCACCGCCGAAGGGCATGCGGTCGGCGTTGGTGCTGCCGATGTTGACGATGCGCGAGCCTTCGCCCATGTGTTTAGCGGCTTCCTGAGACGCGATGAACACGCTGCGTACGTTGATCGCCAGGGTCTGGTCGAAGTCTTCCAGTTTGAAGTCTTCCAGCGGCGCGATGGCCAGGACGCCGGCGTTGTTCACCAGAATATCCAGGCGGCCAAAGGCTTCGACGGTGGCGCTGACAGCATTGCGGATTGCGGCTTCATCGGCGCTGTCGGCCGTGATCGCCAAGGCTTTGCCGCCGCTGGCGGTGATGCTGTTCTGCAACTCTTCGGCCTTGGCGGTGGAGCTGACGTAGGTGAATGCGACAGCGGCGCCTTCGGCGGCCAGGCGTTTGACGATGGCGGCGCCGATACCACGGGAACCGCCTTGAATCAGAGCGACTTTGCCGCTGAGGTGTTGAGTGGTCATGTTCGATCTCCAGAGAATTCAAGGCGGGGTGCCTTGTTGTTGGAGCCGAGTATCGGCCTCGCATCGACAACCGTGTAGACCATGATTGCTATAGTCTGTGTAAACCAGAAGTTTATAGTGGCGATCATGGAAACTTTCAGCAGTATCGAATGCTTCGTGCGCAGCGCCGAAGTCGGCAGCTTTGCCGAAGCCGCCCGGCGCTTGAGCCTGACCCCGGCCGCTGTCGGCAAGAGTGTGGCGAAGCTTGAGGTTCGGCTCGGTGTACGGCTGTTCCAGCGTAGTACACGCAGCCTGACCCTGACCGAGGCCGGTCAGCTGTTTTTGAGTCAGGTCAGTGGCAGTCTGACGACGATTCAGAATGCGGTGGCCAATCTGTCTAGTGTCGAAGGACTGCCGGCGGGGACCTTGAAAGTCAGCATGGGCACGGTATTCGGGCGCTTGTACATCGTGCCGTTGCTGCAAGAGTTTTTACGTCGGTTTCCGGCGATCAACCCTGACTGGCATTTTGATAACCGTCAGGTCGATTTGATTGGGCAGGGTTTCGATGCGGCGATTGGCGGCGGCTTTGAATTGCCCCAAGGCGTGGTCGCACGCAAGTTGACACCCGCACATCGCGTGTTGGTGGCGTCTGCTGACTATCTGCAAAGGCACGAAGCCATCGCCGAACCGGATGACCTGCAACGTCACGATGGCATCCTGATTCGTTCGCCGCAGACCGGTCGGGTGCGCTCCTGGCAGTTGATCAGTGGCCGCAGTCAGCTCTGTCAGCCCTTGAGTCTCAAGACGCGAATGACCATGAGCGACTCCGAAGCCGCCTGCGCTACGGCAGCGCAGGGGTTGGGGATCGCACTGGTGAGCATGCCGTTTGCTGTGGGTTATCTCGAGGCGGGCACATTGCAACGCGTGCTGCCGGACTGGTACATCGATGACGGCAACATTTCGATCTATTACGCCGAGCATAAATTGTTGCCGGGCAAGACTCGGGCGTTTGTCGATTTTGTGATTGAGCAGTTTGCCGAGCGGGGGTTGGCTCGGCGGTTCAGTGCTGTCTGAGTTTGGCTTTTGACCGAGTTGCGGCCATCGCGAGCAGGCTCACTCCTACAGGAACAGTGTTGTGCCCGAAATCTGTGGGCAACACCGATCACTGTAGGAGCGAGCCTGCTCGCGAAGAGCGATAACCCGGTCTACCGGGCAAACCGCTCCGCCCAGCCAATGATCTGCTTTGGCCGTGGCGTCGCGTAAGTCCGCACTTTGGACGTCGACAACCCCAGCCGCACCAGCGATTCAGCAATGGTCACCGCCGCCGTCACGCCATCCACCACCGGCACCCCGGTGCGGCGACGAATCTGTTCATCCAGCCCGGCCATGCCGCCGCAGCCCAGGCAAATCACCTCGGCCTTGTCCTGAGTCACCGCCAGTTCCGCTTGTTGCACGATGGCTTCCAGCGCGCGCTGTGGTTCGTGCTCCAACTCCAGCACCGCAAGACCACTGGCCCGCACCGAGGCACAGCGATCCCACAGGCCCGAGAGTTTCAGCTGGTCCTCGATCAGCGGCACGGTGCGATCCAGCGTGGTCACCACCGAATAGGCGTGACCGAGGAACATCGCGGTACTGGCAGCCGCGTCGGTGATGTCCACCACCGGCACGTTGAGCAATTCCTGCAAACCTTCGCGGCCGTGTTCGCCGTAACCGGCCTGAATCACCGCGTCGAACGGTTGATCGTAGGACATCACCCGGTCCATCACGGCGATGGCCGCCAGATAACTTTCGAAATTGCCTTCCACCGAGTCGGCGCCGAAGAACGGTGTCAGGCCGACGATCTCCGTACCGGGAGACGCGACGGCCTGCGCCGAGCGGGCGATGGCCTGGGTGATGGATTCGGTGGTGTTGACGTTGACCACAAGAATACGCATGGGAAGTCCTTATTGCGGGCAGTTCAGCGGCCCAAATCCGGGCCGCAAGGAAGTTAATGGCTGACGTTGTCGACGGCGATCGATTCGCCGCTGATGTCGGCGTAGTGCGGCTGACGTTTGGCGATGATCAGGTAGAGCATCGCGGCAATGCCGGCGCCCACCAGCCAGGAGAACGGCGAGATGCTGTGGAAGCCCGGCACCAGCGCCAGGACGATGGCGATCAACGCTGCCGGAATGAACGCCGCCACCGCGCGGAAATTCACTCCACGGCTGTAGTAATAGGCGCCGTTGGGGTCTTCGCTGTACAACTGCGGGACGTTGATCCGGCCTCTGCGGATCAGCCAGTAGTCGACCATGATCACCCCGTACAGCGGGCCGAGCAGGGCGCCGAGGCCGGAGAGGAAGTACACGATCACCAGCGGGCTGTTGTAGAGGTTCCACGGCAGGATCAGCACGGCGATGGTCGCGCTGATCAGCCCGGCGCGGCGGAAGGTCAGGTACTTCGGCGCCAGGTTGCTGAGGACGAAGGCCGGGGCGACGAAGTTGGCCATGATGTTCACCGCCACGGTGACGATTAGGAACGCCAGGCAACCGAGCACCAGAAAGAACGTATTGGGAATCGAGGCGATGATTTCGGTCGGGCTTTCGATGATCCGTCCGTTGATCTGAAATTGCGCACCGCAGAGCAGGACGGTGATGGCGGCGAACACCAGTATGTTCACCGGCAGGCCCCAGAAATTGCCGACCTTGATGGTCTTGCGGCACGGCGAAGAACGCGCAAAGTCACAGAAATTCAGGATCAGCGTGCCGTAGATCGCCAGCCACAAGGCGCCGCCGGCAAAGATGTTGCGCCACATCTCGCCACCGCTCAGCGGTTCGCGGATCGACCAGGCAATCGTGGCGTTGGCTTGGGTGTACATCCACGCGGCGAGGGCGGCGACGGTCAGCAGAATCACCGGGCCGGCAAACGCTTCGTAACGGCGAACCATTTCCATGCCGTAGGCGAGAATCGCCAGCTGCACGAACCAGATCGCCACGAAACACACCCAGCCCAGCGTCGATAGGCCGAGGATCGAGTTGTGGTCGTAATCGGCGAAGCCAGGATGAATCGCCGTCAGCAGCACACGAAATACCACCGACGCCAGATACGTCTGAATGCCGAACCAGGCGATGGCGATCACCGCGCGAATCAACGCCGGAATCTGCGCGCCGTGGATGCCGAAACTGATCCGGCTGATCACCGGAAACGGCACCCCGGTTTTCTGCCCCATGTAGCCGGACAGGTTCATGAAGAAGTACACCAGCGCCGCGCCGATCCCCAGCGACAGCAGAATCTGCCAGCCGCCCAGGCCCAGGGCGTACAGCCCGATGGCGAACGAGTAGTTGGCGATGTTGTGCACATCGTTGGTCCACAGGGCGAAGATGCTGTATTTGCCCCAGCGCCGACCTTCGGCGCGGGTCGGTGCCAGGTCGCTGTTGTGCAGGCGCGGGCTCAGTTGTAACGGTTGAGCCAGACCTGCGTCGGGCAATGGCTGGTCGAGGGCAGAGGCGGGCAGATTCAGCGCGATGTTGTTGGAGAGACTTGTACGCATTCCGGCAGGCTCCTGATGGGCGGGGCCGCGATGACTGTGCATGAGCTCAGGGCTCGACAAATCTTCGTCGCGGCCAGCAGACATCACTGGTTACGGGGCATCTGCAGCCTGTACGGGATAGGGCGCTTCAGGCTTGCGGATCGAAAGTGTGGATTGATGTTTTGCAGTTTTGTATACAAAACATGTATGCACCAAAGCCAGATCTGTGCCAGTCAGCGATCTATGCAGCGCTGCGCTCATTTCGAAAAGTTATCGATGAGCGCTAAGTGTTTGAAAATGATTGGTTATAAATTGACCGATTGAACAGGTATTTATTTTTTGCGGGGGATTTTGCGGAGGTGGCGGAGCGCAGGGGAATTCAGCAGGGATGTAACTTTTCAGGGCGTGAAAGCAAAAAGTGCACACATAAATGGCACCGATGGTGACATTCGTGTGTACACATTTTTTATGGCACCACGAAGCAAATGTGGGAGCGGGCTTGCTCGCGAAGGCGTCTTTCCAGTCAACAAATCCGCTGACTGACAGACCGCTTTCGCGAGCAAGCCCGCTCCCACAGGGGTGGACATCATTGGGGCGAGATTTACGCCTTGCTGATGATATTCCCCGCATGCAACCCGCACTCTTTCTGCGTCGCTTCTTCCCACCACCAGCGGCCTTCGCGCTCGTGCTGGTTCGGCAGCACCGGGCGGGTGCACGGTTCGCAGCCGATGCTGATGAAACCGCGTTCATGCAGGCTGTTGTACGGCAGTTCGAGCATGCGGATGTAACCCCAGATCTCTTCGCTGGTCATCTGCGCCAGCGGGTTGAACTTGTACAGGGTGCGCTCGGGCGTGGAAAACGCGGTGTCGATCTCCAGCACCGCCACGGCGCTGCGGGTGCCCGGGCTCTGGTCGCGGCGCTGGCCGGTGGCCCAGGCTTTGACGCCGGACAGTTTGCGCCGCAGCGGTTCAATCTTGCGGATGCCGCAGCATTCGCCATGGCCATCCCTGTAGAAGCTGAACAGGCCTTTTTCCTTCACGAACGGTTCCAGCTTCGTGTAGTCCGGCGACACCAGTTCGATATCGATCTTGTAGTGCTCGCGGACCTGATCGATGAAGCGATAGGTTTCCGGATGCAGGCGGCCGGTGTCGAGGCTGAACACCTTGACGTTCTTGTTCAGCTTCCAGGCCATGTCCACCAGCACCACATCCTCGGCACCACTGAAAGATATCCACAGCTCGTCACCGAACTCGGCGAACGCGAGTTTCAGGATGTCTTGGGCGGATTTGTTGGCATAGGTCGTGGCGAGTTCCACGACATCGAACGTTGGGCTCATCAGGGCGGCTTCCTACAGGTCGGTGGCGCTGGGCGCTCTATATGGCGGCGATGGTAACAAAAAGCGGCGGAGTAGGGTGTGCCCGCTGCGTTGCGCGGTGGCGGGGGAGTCGCTAGAGTTCGGGCTCGCTCGACTCAATAATCACTACAAACGGGAGTGTCTTGTGGAAATTGCTTGCCTGGATCTTGAAGGGGTACTGGTGCCGGAAATCTGGATCGCCTTCGCCGAAAAAACCGGAATCGAATCCCTCAAGGCCACCACCCGGGACATTCCCGATTACGACGTGCTGATGCAGCAGCGCCTGCGCATCCTCGACGAGCACGGCTTGAAGCTCTCGGACATCCAGGAAGTGATCGCCACCCTCAAGCCGCTGGACGGCGCGGTGGAGTTCGTCGACTGGCTGCGCGAGCGCTTTCAGGTGGTGATTCTCTCGGACACCTTCTACGAATTTTCTCAGCCACTGATGCGGCAACTGGGCTTCCCGACCTTGCTCTGCCATCACCTGATCACTGACGACAGCGGGCGAGTGACCGGCTATCAATTGCGTCAGAAAGACCCCAAGCGTCAGTCGGTACTGGCGTTCAAGAGCTTGTACTACCGGGTGATTGCGGCGGGGGATTCGTATAACGACACAAGCATGCTCGGCGAGGCGGACGCGGGGATTCTGTTCCATGCGCCGGACAACGTGATTCGCGAGTTCCCGCAGTTTCCGGCGGTGCATACATTTGTCGAGTTGAAGCAGGAATTCATCAAGGCTTCGAACCGCGACCTGAGCCTGTAAACCCGATCCCTGTAGGAGCTGCCGAAGGCTGCGATCTTTTGATCTTGATCTGAAAAAAACAAGATCAAAAGATCGCAGCCTTCGGCAGCTCCTACAAGGGATTGTTGTGGTCTAGAGGTTCTGCAGGGTTTTCAGTAGAACCTTCACTTTGGTAATCGACTCCTGATACTCCGCCTGCCAGTCCGAGTCGGCCACGATCCCGCCACCGCCCCAGCAGCACACCTGCCCATCCTTGACCAACAGACTGCGAATCGCGATGGAGCTGTCCATCTCGCCGCGTACGTCCAGGTACAGCAACGAACCGCAATACAAACCGCGCCGGGTCGGTTCCAGTTCGTCGATGATCTGCATCGCGCGAATCTTCGGCGCGCCGGTGATCGAGCCGCCGGGGAAACTGCCGGCAATCAGATCCAGCGCATCGCGATCCTCGGCCAGTTCACCGGTCACGCTGCTGACCAGGTGATGCACATTCGGATAGCTTTCCAGGCTGAACAGCTCCGGCACCCGCACCGAACCAATCCGGCAGGTGCGGCCGAGGTCGTTGCGCAGCAGGTCGACGATCATCAGGTTTTCCGCGCGATCCTTTGGGCTGGCCAGCAGTTCGGCGGCGTTGGCGGCGTCTTCGGCAGGTGTCAGGCCGCGCGGGCGGGTGCCCTTGATCGGACGGGTTTCCACCTGACGCTGGCTGACTTTGACGAAGCGCTCCGGCGACAGGCTCAACACCGCGTCGCCGTCGGGCAGGCTCTGGAAACCGGAAAACGGCGTCGGGCAGGCCTCGCGCAACGCGCAATAGGCCAGCCACGGATCGCCCTGACACGGTGCGCGGAAACGCTGGGCGAAGTTGACCTGATAGCAGTCGCCGGCCTGGATGTATTGATGAATGCGTTCCAGCGCCTGGCGATAGTCGTCCGGCGAAAGGTCGGCAGTCATCGGCGTGTTCAGTTTGAACGGGGTCAGCGGCGCTGAAGTCGGTTGGCTGAACAGCGCGATCAGTCGTTGCCGCTCGCTGTCGGCCAGTGACGGGTGAAACACCAGTTGGCTGGTGGCGGTCTGGTGATCGCTGATCAGCGCCCAGTCGTACAGACCGAACCGCGCGTCGGGCAGTTGCAGATCATCCCGGGCCTGGCTCGGCAGGTGTTCCAGATGCCGGCCAAAGTCGTAGCTCAGGTAGCCGATCAGGCCGCCGGCGAACGGCAGGTCATATTCGCCAGGCAGCTGCGCCTCGCCCAGACGGCTCAGGTTATCGCGCAGGCGTTGCAGGAACAGGCTGCCGCTTTCGTCGGGTAACACCGCCAGTTGTGCCAGCGGCCAGGCGCTGAGCAGGTCATAACGGCCACGGTCAGCACTCGGCCGGCCACTGTCGAGCAGCACGGCGCCGGGCGCATGGCGGATGGCCGCGAAGTAGTCGGCGGGATTGGCGCGGTAGGGTAGCGGGTGTACGGAACAGGTCAACATGGGCGGGGCAGATCGGCCATTGAGGCGGGGTGGGGATTGTAGTCCTCTCAGGGAATTGCTCCTAGAGGGGATGTCGGGGATGAGCAGATTGGGGGCAGGGTTGAGTCCTGTAGTGGCGGTAAGTCCGCTATCGCGAGCAGGCTCACTCCTACAATCTGGAATGCGTTCCCCTGTAGGAGTGAGCCTGAGTAAACGCCACCCGCTCTTCGACTGACTCCGTCACCCCACGCGCCTTCAGCTC
>NZ_JAJSLU010000032.1:10877-21552 GCF_023063025.1 Pseudomonas sp. YL2
GATGGGGGGCGGGGTTGAGCCCTGTGGTGGCGGAAAGTCCGCTCCCGCGAGCAGCCCCCCCCCTACAATCGGGAATCCGTCCCCCTGTAGGAGTGAGCCTGCTCGCGATAGCCGCGCCTCAGTGCTGGATCAGCCCTCGACCGCCGGAATATGCCCAAACATCTCCTGAGTAAACGCCACCCGCTCTTCGACTGACTCCGTCACCCCACGCGCCTTCAGCTCTTCCAGATGCGCCTCGACCGCATGCGTACGCTGGGTCAGCCCGCAATCATTGGCAATCTGGATATTCAGCCCGGGCCGCGCATTCAGCTCGAGAATCAGCGGACCTTTTTCCTGATCCAGCACCATGTCCACGCCGATGTAGCCCAGGCCACACAGCTCATAGCAACCAGCGGCGAGTTTCATGAAGCCGTCCCAGTAGGGCAGTTGCACGCCGTCCACCGCGTTGGTGGTGTCGGGGTGTTTGTTGATGATGTTGTTCAGCCAGGTGCCGCGCAGGGTCAGGCCGGTGGCGAGGTCGACGCCGACGCCGATGGCGCCCTGGTGCAGGTTGGCCTTGCCGCCGGACTGACGGGTCGGCAGGCGCAGCATGGCCATCACCGGATAGCCCATCAGCACGATGATGCGGATGTCCGGCACGCCTTCGTAGCTGATGCTTTTGAAAATCTGATCCGGGGTCACCCGGTATTCGATCAGCGCGCGGTCGCGGTGGCCGCCCAGCGAATACAGGCCGGTAAGAATGCTCGAGATGTGATGTTCGAGTTCTTCATGGGCAAGGATCTTGCCCGAGACCGTGCGATAGCGGCCCTCGAAGCGGTCGGCGATGACGATGATGCCGTCACCGCCAGCGCCCTGGGCCGGCTTGATCACGAAGTCGTTCCGCCCGCCGATGATCTCGTCGAGCTTGTCGATTTCCTTCTCCGTGGAGATCACGCCGTACAGTTCCGGCACATGAATGCCGGCCTCGATCGCGCGCTCCTTGGTGATGATCTTGTCATCGACGATCGGGTACAGGCTGCGCTTGTTGTACTTGAGCACGTAGTCGGCGTTACGCCGATTGATGCCCATGATGCCCCGCGCCTCCAGCGCCTTCCAGGTCTTCCAGAAACCGAACATCAGGCGTCAGCCTTCTTCAGGAAAGCCTTGAAGCGCACCAGTTCAGTCAGGCGGTAGCCGCGATAGCGACCCATCGCCAGCATGAAACCGACCAGAATCAGCAGGATCGCCGGGAAGGTGAACACGAAGTACACCAGCTCCGGCACGGTCATGATCAGGTGCGCCAGCGAGGCGGCGAACAGGGTGCCGATCGCCACTTTCATGGCATGGCTGGCGCCGCGTTCTTCCCAGGTGATCGACAGGCGTTCGATGGTCATGGTCAGAATCACCATCGGGAACAGCGCCACCGACAAACCGCGCTCCAGGCCAAGCTTGTGGCTGAACAGGCTGATGGCGGCAATCAGCACCACCACGAAGGTCAACACCACCGACAGGCGCGGCAGCATCTGCAGCTTCAAATGTTCCAGATACGAACGTAACGACAGGCCCAACGCGGTGATCACGGTAAACAGCAGGATGCCGAAGCCCAGTTGCGTTTCGCGGAAGGCCAGGGCGATCAGCACCGGGGTAAAGGTACCAAGGGTCTGCAGGCCGATCAGGTTGCGCAGGATCAGGATCACCAGCACGCCGATCGGGATCATCACCATGATCATGAACGTCTGCTGGGTCTGCAGCGGCAGGCCGTACAACGAGTATTCGAGGAAGTTGGCGTCGGTGTTTTCGTCGGTCAGCTTGGCCAGACGAATCGCGTTCATCTCGCTGTTGTTCAGGCTGAAGGTCACGTTGGCTTTCTTCGCGCCCTCGATGGTGATCAGGTTTTCATCACCGGTCCACCACAGCAGACGGTCAGTCGGCAGGCCTTGCTCGCCGGTTTCCGGGTTGAAGTACAGCCAGTCGTTGCCGTTGAAACTGCGCAGCCACAGTTCCGGGGTTTGCGGTTGATCGGCGACGAGGCGGATGGTGTGGACTTTTTCTACCGGCACGTGAGCGATGGACAGCAGCAGTTCGACGATCTTCGCCTTGTGCGGCGTCGACGGGTCGCCGGCCAGCAGCAGTTTGACGTTGTCATCGTTGGCGTTGTTGACGCGTTTGATCGCTTCGCCGATGAAGGTTTCGACGTCGGCCGAGTGCTGCCGGATCGGCGCGAGCAGGGCTTCGGCGGCGATTTTTTCCGGGCCTTCGATGGCGATGCTGTCGCGGAAGGTCGGGCCTTTGATCTTGGATTTTTCCGCGGTGTAGCGCTTGGTCAGCACCAGACGGTAATAAAGGGTCTGGTTGCCCTTGGCCCGGCGCGCCGACCAGGTGACCTTGCGGTTGCCGTCGACACGGTTGACCGCCACGCCGTAATTATTGGAGATAAAGCTTTCGTTGAGGCTGACGTAATCGCGGCTCAGCGGTGGCACGAACATCTGGACCTTCACCGGGTCCTTGGTGCTGGCGACGAACTCGACTTTGGCGTCGATGTTCCACAAGTCGTCGGTGGCGTCTTCGGTCACCGGGATGCCGAGCACGAAAATCTGATAGGCCGTAACCGAAACGCCCAAGAGCACCAGAATGGTGATCAGGATTTTCAGGTGGAAGGTTAGAGAACGCATGGAAATTACTCGGCGGTATGAGCGGCGATGGTGCAGGCGGGTTTGCCGGCAGCGTATTTAAGACTGGGGTCGACCAGCGCGTCGAAGCGTTTCAAGGCTTCGGAGCCGATCAAAAGCGGGTATTGGAACGCACTTCGGTCGGTCAGGTTCACTTCGATGCTGCGCAACGCCGTGCCCATGCAGATATCCAGCTCGATCACCGGACGCGCGGTGTATTTCTTGCCTTCTTCCGGGTCGTAGTCGCCGGCGCGGCGCTTGATCTTGCTGACCCGGGCCAGCGGCCTTTCGATCGGGTGCGAATGCGCGGCGTCGATCGCCAGGTAGAAACGCACCCAGGACTCGCCGTTGCGTTTGAAGCGTTTGATGTCGCGGGCACTCAGCGAGGCGGTTTTGGCGCCGGTGTCGAGTTTGGCCGCGACTTGCAGATTGATGCCGTCAAGCGATGCGTATTCGTTGAGGCCGTACACGGTTTTTTCCCCCGCCGCGGCGAGGCCGGGCAGGCAAAACAGCGCAAAAAATGTGGGGAAGGGCTTGAGTCTCATAAATCCTGGTGCGCAGCGTTCCGTTTTCGGTTCAGGTTCCTGGCAATACTGCGCAAGCTCCTTCGTGTGCCTATCAGCTTTTTATGACAAGCCGTACAAATGGCCAGCAAATGCGGGCGGCATTCTAGCACGGTGGTTTTATGGCGCCAGCGCTCCCGCCGGTCTATACCCCTTGGGTAATCCTGTGGGAGCGAGCCTGCTCGCGAAGGCGGTGCTTCATCCAGGCAGATGCTGGCTGACACTACGCTTTCGCGAGCAGGGATTAGGTGATCAGCGGGCGATTGCCTAGGGCTATTAGACGATTGTCGACAATATCCATTTATCCTTTGACTGGCGCCGGCTAATTGGCTAGTTTTTGCCGCATTGGATTTAAAGGTGTCGACAATCATGCTGGATCAACTCGATCCCCCGGTCATCAGCGGCGACGATTCCGAGACGCTCTCGGAAAACGTCTTCCGGCGCATCCAGGCGGCCATCGTCAAAGGCGAGATCGCCCCAGGCAGCAAGATCTCCGAACCCGAGCTGGCGCGCACTTATGGCATCAGTCGCGGGCCGCTGCGCGAGGCCATTCATCGGCTTGAAGGTCAGCGACTGCTGGTGCGCGTACCGCATGTCGGCGCGCGGGTGGTGTCGCTCAGCCACGCCGAATTGCTCGAACTCTACGAAATCCGCGAATCCCTTGAAGGCATGGCCTGCCGGCTGGCGGCCGAGCGCATGAGCGTGGAAGAAATCGACGAACTGCGCCGGGTGCTGGAAACCCACGAGCGCGACGCGGCGTTCCAGGCCGGGGTCGGCTATTACCAGCAGGAAGGCGATTTCGACTTTCACTACCGGATCATCCAGGGCAGCGGCAATCGCACGCTGACGCAAATGCTTTGCGGCGAGCTCTATCAACTGGTGCGCATGTACCGCATCCAGTTTTCCACCACGCCCAACCGCCCGCGTCAGGCCTTTGCCGAACACCACCGGATTCTCGATGCCATCGCCGACCGTGACGGCGAGCTCGCGGAATTGTTGATGCGCCGCCACATCGGCGCCTCGAAACGCAACATCGCCCGTCATTACCAGGACGGCGCCGACAATAAGACAGCCACTGAACGAGGTGAGTCATGAGTTCCAAGCAGAACACTCCAGGCCAGCGTTTCCGCGATGCGGTCGCCAGCGAGCACCCATTGCAGGTGGTCGGCGCGATCAACGCCAACCACGCGCTGCTGGCCAAGCGTGCCGGTTTCAAGGCGATCTACCTGTCCGGTGGCGGGGTGGCCGCAGGCTCGCTCGGCGTGCCGGACCTGGGCATCACCGGCCTGGATGACGTGCTCACCGACGTGCGGCGCATCACCGACGTCTGCGACCTGCCGCTGCTGGTGGACGTCGACACCGGTTTCGGTTCGTCGGCGTTCAACGTGGCGCGCACCGTGAAGTCGATGATCAAGTTCGGCGCCGCGGCGATTCACATCGAAGACCAGGTCGGCGCCAAGCGTTGCGGCCACCGTCCGAACAAGGAAATCGTCAGCCAGCAGGAAATGGTCGACCGCATCAAAGCCGCCGTCGATGCCCGTACCGACGACAGCTTCGTGATCATGGCGCGGACTGACGCGCTAGCGGTGGAAGGTCTGGAGTCGGCACTGGATCGCGCCGCGGCGTGCATCGAGGCCGGCGCCGACATGATTTTCCCGGAAGCCATCACCGAGCTGGAGATGTACAAGCTGTTCGCCAACCGGGTGAAAGTGCCGATTCTGGCCAACATCACCGAGTTCGGCTCGACGCCGCTGTACACCACCGAGCAACTGGCCGGCGCCGACGTGTCGCTGGTGCTGTACCCGCTGTCGGCGTTCCGCGCGATGAACAAGGCAGCGGAAAACGTCTACACCGCGATCCGCCGCGACGGCACCCAGCAGAATGTCATCGACACCATGCAGACGCGCATGGAGCTTTACGATCGCATCGATTACCACACCTTCGAGCAGAAGCTCGATGCGTTGTTTGCACAAAAGAAAGGCTGAACAAGATCCCCTGTGGGAGCGAGCCTGCTCGCGAAAGCGGTGAGTCAGGCAATAACAAAGTGACTGATACGACGCTTTCGCGAGCAGGCTCGCTCCCACACGTTTCCCCTACAAATTCAAGAAAACTGGAGACAGCAATGGCCGAAGCAAAAGTACTCAGTGGCGCCGGGCTCCGTGGCCAGGTTGCCGGACAAACCGCACTGTCCACCGTGGGCCAGGCCGGTGCCGGGCTGACCTATCGCGGCTACGACGTGCGTGAACTGGCAGCCGACGCGCAGTTCGAAGAAGTGGCTTACCTGCTGCTGTACGGCGAACTGCCGACCCGCGCACAACTCGATGCCTACCAGCAAAAGCTGAGCAAGCTGCGCGACCTGCCGCAAGCACTGAAAGAAGTGCTCGAACGCATCCCCGCCGACGCCCACCCGATGGACGTGATGCGCACCGGTTGCTCGTTCCTCGGCAACCTTGAACCGGAGAAGGATTTTTCCGAACAGCGCGACAAGACCGACCGTCTGCTCGCCGCATTCCCGGCGATCATGTGCTACTGGTATCGCTTCAGCCACGACGGCAAACGCATCAACTGCGTTAGCGACGAGCCGACTATCGGCGGCCACTTCCTGCACTTGTTGCACGACAAGAAGCCGAGCGAACTGCACATCAAAGTGATGAACGTGTCGCTGATCCTTTACGCCGAGCACGAATTCAACGCCTCGACGTTTACCGCTCGCGTTTGCGCATCGACCCTGTCCGACCTGTATTCCTGCGTCACGGCGGCTATCGGTTCGCTGCGTGGCCCGCTGCATGGCGGCGCCAACGAGGCGGCAATGGAAATGATCGAGCGCTTCAGCTCGCCGGAAGAGGCGATCAAAGGCACCCTCGGCATGCTCGAACGCAAGGACAAGATCATGGGCTTCGGCCACGCGATCTATAAGGACAGCGATCCGCGTAACGAGGTGATCAAGGGCTGGTCGAAAAAACTCGCCGACGAAGTCGGTGACAAGGTGCTGTTCCCGGTCTCCGAAGCCATCGACAAGACCATGTGGGAGCAGAAAAAACTGTTCCCCAACGCCGACTTCTACCATGCCTCGGCGTATCACTTCATGGGCATCCCGACCAAGCTGTTCACGCCGATCTTCGTCTGCTCGCGCCTGACCGGCTGGGCCGCGCACGTGTTCGAACAGCGCGCCAACAACCGCATCATCCGTCCAAGCGCCGAGTACATCGGCGTCGAACAGCGCAAGTTCGTGCCAATCGAACGTCGCTGAATGGTGGGCCTGCTACACGGGTAACTGGATAAACCGGGAGCCAATGTGGGAGCGGGCTTGCTCGCGAATGCGATGTATCAGTCGACAAAGCCG
Organism: Pseudomonas sp. YL2; assembly: GCF_023063025.1. Taxonomy (NCBI): domain Bacteria; kingdom Pseudomonadati; phylum Pseudomonadota; class Gammaproteobacteria; order Pseudomonadales; family Pseudomonadaceae; genus Pseudomonas; species Pseudomonas sp. YL2. Next base: position 17,432 of record NZ_JAJSLU010000032.1, read on the forward strand.
TTGAATGACACTCCGCATTCGGGAGCAAGCCCCCTCCCATAGTTGACCGAGCCCATTTCAGTACCAGTGTCGGCCCCACCCTTTGAAACTACCGTGACCCGAGTCCTGACCCGATGAACACAGAATTCCGCAAAAACCTGCCCGGCAGTTCCCTGGATTATTTCGACGTCCGTGCGGCGGTCGAGGCGATTCAGCCCGGCAGCTACGACACCCTGCCGTACACCTCCCGCGTGCTGGCGGAAAACCTCGTGCGTCGCTGCGACCCGGCCACGCTCACCGATTCGCTGAAACAACTGATCGAGCGCAAACGCGACCTCGACTTCCCGTGGTTCCCGGCACGCGTGGTGTGCCACGACATTCTCGGCCAGACCGCACTGGTCGACCTCGCCGGCCTGCGTGACGCGATTGCCCAGCAGGGCGGTGATCCGGCGCAGGTCAACCCGGTGGTGCCGACGCAACTGATCGTCGACCACTCGCTGGCGGTGGAAGCGGGCGGTTTCGACAAGCAGGCGTTCGAGAAGAACCGCGCCATCGAAGACCGGCGCAACGAAGACCGTTTCCACTTCATCAACTGGACCAAAAAGGCCTTCAAGAACGTCGACGTGATCCCGCCGGGCAACGGCATCATGCACCAGATCAACCTGGAGAAAATGTCCCCGGTGATCCAGGTGCGCGACGGCGTGGCGTTCCCCGACACCTGTGTCGGCACCGACAGCCACACCCCGCACGTCGATGCGCTGGGCGTGATCGCCATCGGCGTCGGTGGCCTCGAAGCCGAGAGCGTGATGCTCGGCCGCGCCTCGTGGATGCGTCTGCCGGAAAGCGTCGGCGTCGAACTGACCGGCAAGCTGCAACCCGGCATCACCGCCACCGACATGGTGCTGGCGCTGACCGAATACCTGCGCAAACAGAAAGTCGTCGGCGCCTGGCTGGAGTTCTTTGGCGAAGGCGCGTCCGCGCTGACCCTCGGCGACCGCGCGACCATCTCCAACATGGCCCCGGAATACGGTGCCACCGCAGCGATGTTTTACATCGACCAGCAGACCATCGACTACCTGAAACTCACTGGCCGCGAAGACCAGCAAGTGCAGCTCGTCGAGCAGTACGCCAGGCTCAACGGCCTGTGGGCCGACAGCCTGAAAGGCGCGCAATACGAGCGTGGCCTGACCTTCGATCTGTCGTCGGTGGTGCGCAACATGGCCGGCCCGAGCAATCCGCACGCCCGTGTGGCGGTAGCGGATCTGGCGGCCAAAGGCATCTCCGGGCAGTGGGATGACGTGCCGGGGCAAATGCCCGACGGCGCGGTGATCATCGCTGCCATCACCAGCTGCACCAACACCAGCAACCCGCGCAACGTGATCGCCGCCGGTCTGCTGGCGCGCAACGCCAACAAGCTCGGCCTGACCCGCAAGCCGTGGGTCAAATCCTCGCTGGCACCGGGGTCGAAAACCGTGGCGCTGTATCTCGATGAGGCGGGGCTGACCACGGAGCTGGAGCAACTCGGTTTCGGCGTCGTCGCGTTTGCCTGCACCACTTGCAACGGCATGTCCGGCGCACTCGATCCGGTGATTCAACAAGAGATCATTGACCGCGATCTGTATGCGACGGCCGTGCTCTCCGGCAACCGCAACTTCGACGGCCGCATTCACCCGTACGCCAAACAGGCGTTCCTCGCGTCGCCGCCGCTGGTGGTCGCGTACGCCATCGCCGGAACCATCCGTTTCGACATCGAGAAAGATGTGCTGGGCGTGGTCGACGGCAAGGAAATCCGCCTGAAAGACATCTGGCCGAGCGACGAAGAAATCGACGCCGTGGTGAAGTCGTCGGTCAAGCCGGAGCAGTTCCGTCAGGTCTACATTCCGATGTTCGCCGTCCACGAAGACACCGGCCCGAAAGTCACGCCCCTGTACGACTGGCGCGAGATGAGTACCTACATCCGCCGTCCGCCGTATTGGGAAGGCGCGCTGGCCGGCGCGCGGCCGCTGAAGGGCATGCGCCCGCTGGCAGTGCTGCCGGACAACATCACCACCGATCACCTGTCGCCCTCCAACGCGATCATGCTCGACAGCGCCGCCGGCGAATACCTGGCGAAAATGGGCCTGCCGGAAGAGGACTTCAACTCGTACGCCACGCACCGTGGCGACCACTTGACCGCGCAGCGTGCAACCTTCGCCAACCCGAAACTGTTCAACGAAATGGTTCAGGAAAACGGCAAGGTCAAACAGGGCTCGCTGGCGCGGGTCGAGCCGGAAGGCCAGGTGATGCGCATGTGGGAAGCCATCGAAACCTACATGGAGCGCAAGCAACCGCTGATCATCATTGCCGGCGCCGACTACGGTCAAGGTTCGTCCCGCGACTGGGCGGCCAAGGGCGTGCGCCTGGCGGGTGTGGAAGCAATCGTTGCCGAAGGTTTCGAGCGTATTCATCGCACCAACCTGGTGGGCATGGGCGTGTTGCCGCTGGAGTTCAAACCGGGCACCGACCGTCACACGCTGGCCATCGACGGCAGCGAAACCTACGACGTGATCGGCGCCCGCACCCCGCGCGCCGACCTGACGCTGGTGATCCACCGCAACAACGGCGAGCGCGTAGAAGTGCCGGTAACCTGCCGTCTGGATACCGCTGAAGAAGTGTCGATCTACGAGGCCGGCGGCGTGTTGCAGCGCTTCGCCCAGGACTTCCTCGAAGAGTCGGCGGTTGCCGTTTAAATCACGTAGTGCGAGCGCGGGTCGGTTGACCCGCGTTTGCGGATAAGGAGCACCATGGCTCACGCAGCTCATTTCGCACCGCAGATCAAAATCCCCGCCACCTACATGCGCGGCGGCACCAGCAAAGGCGTGTTCTTCAGCCTCAAGGATCTGCCCGAAGCCGCGCAGATTCCCGGCCCGGCCCGCGATGCCTTGCTGCTGCGGGTGATCGGCAGCCCCGACCCGTACGACAAGCAAATCGACGGCATGGGCGGCGCCACCTCGAGCACCAGCAAAACCGTGATCCTGTCGAAAAGCATCAAGGCTGATCACGACGTCGATTACCTGTTCGGTCAGGTCTCCATCGACAAGCCGTTCGTGGACTGGAGCGGCAATTGCGGCAACCTCTCGGCGGCGGTCGGCTCGTTCGCCATCAGCAACGGTCTGGTGGAGGCCAGCCGCATTCCGCACAACGGCGTGGCGGTGGTGCGCGTGTGGCAGGCCAACATCGGCAAGACCATCATCGCCCACGTGCCGATCACCAACGGCGAAGTGCAGGAAACCGGTGATTTCGAGCTCGACGGCGTGACCTTTCCGGCCGCCGAAGTGCAGGTCGAATTCATGGACCCGGCGGCGGAAGAAGAGGGCGGCGGCGGTTCGATGTTCCCCACCGGCAACCTGATCGATCAGCTTGAGGTGCCGGGTGTCGGCACGTTCCAGGCGACCATGATCAACGCCGGGATCCCGACGATTTTCGTCAACGCCGCAGACATCGGCTACACCGGCACCGAACTGCAAAGCGCGATCAACAGCGACCCGCAAGCCTTGCAGATGTTCGAAACCATCCGCGCCTACGGTGCGTTGCGCATGGGCCTGATTTCGAATCTGGACGAAGCGGCCAAGCGACAGCACACGCCGAAAGTCGCGTTCGTCGCCAAGCCTGCGGATTACATCGCGTCCAGCGGCAAGGCGATTGCTGCCGCTGATGTGGATCTGCTGGTGCGTGCGTTGTCGATGGGCAAGTTGCACCACGCGATGATGGGCACTGCCGCCGTGGCCATCGGCACCGCTGCAGCGATCACCGGTACCCTGGTGAACCTCGCCGCCGGTGGCGTTGAACGCACGGCAGTGCGCTTCGGCCATCCGTCCGGGACCTTGCGTGTCGGAGCCGAGGCCAGTCTGGAAAACGGTGAGTGGGTGGTGAAAAAAGCCATCATGAGCCGCAGTGCCCGCGTCCTCATGGAAGGCTACGTACGCATCCCAGGCGACTCCTTCTGACACTACACCGAACAAAAACTGTGGGAGCGGGCTTGCTCGCGAAAGCGGCGCACCAGGCAAAAATGATGTCGACTGACACTACGTCTTCGCGAGCAAGCCCGCTTGTGTCTGAGTAAGGGAATAAACTCTGGGGTGAGAGGGGTGGATGGCAAGCTG
>NZ_JAJSLU010000033.1:0-20851 GCF_023063025.1 Pseudomonas sp. YL2
CGGGAAACGAGACTCGAACTCGCGACCCCGACCTTGGCAAGGTCGTGCTCTACCAACTGAGCTATTCCCGCTTGGTGTGGCGCATTCTATAGATTTCAGATGCCCCGTCAACCCTTTGATTCAAAAAAGTTTTATTTCTTTTCAACGTCGGTTTTCAGATGCGGCCAGGCGGCCCGCAGGTATTGAACCATCGACCACAACGTCAGGCCCGCCGAGATCATCAGCAAGGCGTACCCCAGCAGCACCCAGAAGCTGAAATCGCGGGGATTGGCCAGCAGGATCACCAGCGCCAGCATCTGCGCCGCGGTTTTCCACTTGCCGAGATTGGACACTGCTACATGAGCGCGGGCACCGAGTTCGGCCATCCATTCACGCAAGGCCGATACGACAATCTCGCGGCCGATGATGACGGCTGCGGGAAGTGTCAGCCACAAATTGCCGTGTTCCTGAACCAGCAGTACCAAAGCGACTGCCACCATCAGCTTGTCGGCAACCGGATCGAGAAACGCGCCGAACGGCGTGCTTTGTTCAAGGCGGCGGGCCAGATAGCCATCCAGCCAATCAGTTGCCGCCGCAAAGGCGAATACCGAAGCGGAGGCCATATAGCTCCACTGGTAAGGCAGGTAAAACAGCAAAATGAAGATCGGGATGAGCAGGACGCGGAGAACGGTAATCAGATTAGGGATATTCATCGGCACAACTGGCTACGAGGTGAGTTGGCATTCTACTCGCTATGCAGGTTTGCATAAATCGACTCTGCGAGCTTTTTACTGATCCCCGGTGCTTTGGCGATCTCTTCGATGCTTGCACGAGACAGCTCCTGCAATCCACCAAAATGTTTCAACAAGTCCCGACGTCGGGTCGGCCCGACACCCGCAACGCCTTCCAGCGTCGAGGTGCGGCGGGTCTTGCCGCGCCGCGCACGGTGGCCGGTGATTGCGAAGCGATGCGCCTCGTCACGAATCTGCTGGATCAGGTGCAACGCCGGGGAATCGCCACGCAGCGTGAACTCATGCGCGGCATCATTGAGATACAAAGTTTCGAAGCCTGCCTTGCGTGTTGCACCCTTGGCCACACCCAGAAGAATGAGATCCGGCACCGCCAGCTCGTTGAGTACGTCGCGGGCCATCGACAACTGACCTTTGCCGCCGTCCACCAACAGAATGTCCGGCAGCTTGCCCTCCCCGTCCTTCAGTTTGCTGAAGCGCCGGGTCAACGCCTGGTGCATGGCTGCATAGTCATCACCCGCCGTGACGCCTTCAATGTTGTAACGACGATAGTCGGATTTGATCGCGCCTTCCGGGCCGAACACGACACAGGAAGCGACGGTGGCCTCACCGCTGGAGTGACTGATGTCATAGCACTCAAGACGCTGCGGCGGCTCATCCAGGTTCAGCACTTCAGCCAGCGCATCGAAACGCGCAGCCGTGTGTTGCCGGTTGGCCAGGCGTGCGCCCAGCGCTTGCTCGGCATTGGTGACCGCCAACTGCTGCCATCGAGCTCGCGTGCCGCGTACCCGGTGGCTGATGCTCAGCTCCCGACCGCGCAGCTCGTGGATGGCGTCGATCAGAGCCGTGGCGTCTTCGGGAACCACGTTGACGATCAGTTCGCCTGGCAGGTCGCGCTCCGGACTGCTGATGTAGTACTGACCGAGGAACGCCGCCATGACTTCAGCGACCTCCTCCTCGATACCCACCTGCGGAAAGAAGTTCTTGCTGCCCAACACCCGACCGCCGCGCACACTGATCAAGTGAACGCAAGCGCCGCCTGGATTGACGAAAGCGGCGATGACATCGATATCGCCCGTGCCGCCTTCCATGCTCTGCTGATCCTGAACCCGGCGCAGCAAGGCAATCTGGTCACGCAACTCGGCGGCGCGCTCGAATTCGAGATTGATTGCCGCCTCTTCCATTGCCGTGGACAGCTCATTGGTCAGGGCATGACTGCGCCCCTCGAGAAACATCACCGAATGGCGTACATCCTCGGCGTAGACCTCAGGTTCGACCAGACCGACACAAGGCGCCTTGCAACGCTTGATCTGATATTGAAGACACGGGCGCGTGCGATTTTTGTAATAGCTGTCTTCGCACTGACGGACGAAAAAGGTCTTTTGCAAGAGGCTGAGGCTTTCGCGAATGGCCCCGGCGCTCGGGTACGGGCCGAAATACTTGCCCTTGGCCTTCTTCGCGCCACGGTGGATGCTCAGACGTGGGAATTGGCCGTCAGACAGAAAGACATAGGGATAGGACTTATCGTCGCGCAGCAGAATGTTGTACGGCGGCCGCCACTCTTTGATCAGCGTCTGCTCAAGCAGCAACGCCTCGGTTTCGTTGGCGGTAATGGTCGTTTCGACCTGCGCGATACGCCCGACCAGCGCAGCGGTTTTTGGCGCCAGCCCGGTCTTGCGAAAATAGCTGGCAAGGCGCTTCTTGAGGTTCTTGGCCTTGCCGACATACAGCAGGCGCGCATCGCTGTCGAACATGCGATAGACGCCGGGGCGCCCACTGACAGTCGCCAGGAAGGCGCCGGAATCGAATACTTCAGTCATGATCAGGCGCTGGCATCCACCATGCCGTGGCGCACAGCCAGCAACGTCAGCTCGACGTCACTGCTGATCGACAGCTTTTCGAAAATCCGGTAGCGATATGTGTTCACCGTTTTCGGCGACAAGCAGAGTTTGTCGGAAATGATCTGCACCTTCTGGCAGCCGACAATCATCAACGCGATCTGGATTTCCCGCTCGGACAAGGCGTCGAAGGGTGAATCGTTGGTTGGCTGGAACGATTTGATCGCCAGTTGCTGGGCAATCTGCGGGCTGATGTATCGCTGCCCGGCAAACACCAGACGGATCGCCTGAACCATTTCCGGCAAACCAGCGCCCTTGGTCAGGTAGCCGGCGGCACCAGCCTGTAACAGGCGCGTAGGAAATGGATCTTCCTCGCACACGGTCACCGCGACGACCTTGATGTCCGGGTGGCTGCGCAACAGCTTGCGCGTGGCCTCAAGGCCACCAATACCGGGCATCTTTACACGTCCATCAGGACCACATCGGGTTTCAACTCACGGGCCTTGATCAGGGATTCTTCCCCGGACTCGGCCTGTCCAACCACCTGCAAGCCATCGATATCGGCCAGCATACGTGTAATGCCTGTACGAACGAGATCATGGTCGTCGACCACTAGCACCCTAATCAAGCAGACACCTCGCGATATGGTCTTATTGGGATGCCGGACACCTTAGCAAAAAGTGCCAGACAGACCTAGCGGCAAGCATCATTTAAAAAGTTTCAATTCATCATCGAAGGCTTGCCGGCCGTGGGTTTCAGAGCACAAGTGTACCGAAATCGAGCTCCATCCTCAGGAAACACTCGTCCTCACCGCACACCTTGAAGCCTTTTCTCTTATACAGACTTTGCGCCGGATTATTTTTGAATACTGTCAAACGCAGTGCTGGCAGTTTTTCGCCGCGAGCCAAAGCGACAACCTGATCAATCGCCCAGGATCCTGCACCTTGCCTGCGAGAGACCTCGGCTATTTGCAGCTCGCGGATGTACAAGGCCCGGCGATCATGACTGAGACTGAAAAATCCCACAGGAACTTCACCAAGAAGGACCAGCCAGTTGTCCCGCCCATCCCAGGCAACGTCGAACGCTTCGTCCTGCCACAGCAGATCGTGGTCAATGTAATAGCGCAGCATATTCTGGCACGTCAGCTCTCGGGCAAACGCCCGATCTGCCGATTCGGCACGACGCAATGCCCAGGTCACAGGTCTACTGCCACGGGTACTACCCGCCCCTGCCATGCGCCGGCATCACGCCGGGCAATTACCAACACTTCACCCGGCCCTCGCGCCGCGACCACCAGCGCCCCGCTTTCAGACCAGAACGCGCTGCGACCCGCCGATTGCCATCCACCCGTGAGCCCGGCGTGATTGGCCATCAGCACCGCCATTGAGTGGTTTTGGGCATAGCCCTGCAGCAGCGCGCTATCCACGCCGTAGCCTTTTTCCCCGATCAGCACGCCTGCTGCGTACAGGTCGGCACCAAGATCGGCGGCCGCTGCCGCGTGACTGGCATGGGAAAAATCAGCGCAGACCGCCAGCGCTATGGTATCGCCGCCTATGCTCAAGGACGAACCACCAGCACCTGGGGCATAGAAAAGCTCTTCGCCACTGTGCAGATGTTGTTTACTGTAAACCTCAAGAGAACCATCCCCTCCTAATGTCAGCGCGCCGATCAATACCTTCGAACTGTCCCTATCGCGAATCGGCATACCGACGACAGCGGTGAGGCCCAGCTCGCGAGCGCAATCGCGCAAGGGTTGCAGCACAGCATCCTGCGGATCGATTGCCAGGTCTGCGGCCATCTGGCCTTCGTAGCCTGTCAGCGACAGCTCCGGGAACACCAGCAGCTCGACGCCCTGCTCCGCCGCCACGGCCATGAAGCGCAAATGACGGGCGAGGTTCGCCGCCAGATCACCGGCAATGGAGAGCGACTGGGCTGCAGCGACCGTGAACATCGACATGAATCATCCTTGGTGTTTGTGCAAAGCAACCAGTGTGTCACAACGCCTGCAGCACTCAAGCGATAGGTAACCTCCGCAATGGCGATAGCAATTTCTGATTGCTCAGCCGTACGGGCCTCTAGTAAGCTCGGCGCATTCATCGGAGACAAACCATGTTCAACGCCCTCTCACAGCTTCGTTCCGCCAGCGCCCTGCGCTCGGTTGCGGCTGCCCGGGCGAATGACGTTTGCGCTCCTGTCAGCTTTTATTTTGGGTATTGGTTTAGCCACTGGCGCGCCTGATACCCACCGGCGCCCATAAAAACGGGTCGCCTACCAGAGAATTCTCAACCCCCGGTCGGCCTCCCGACCGGGGGTTTTGTTTTTTCAGGCCCCAAATTTTTCAGCAACACACCAGAACTTTGAGGAATCACGACATGAACTACGCCACTTATTACCGTTACGACTTTTTTACCGCCTGGCGATTTAGCAGCCTCCGCTCGGGACAGCCTGCCGCCTCCGATCGGTCACCCACAGGTGGCAAGCACACACACGCAGCCAATACGGCCAATTGTCGAACACCCCAGTAGGGCCGAGTGAGCGGGAAGCACCCGCCGCCAGCCCAGGAATCCCGAATATGAACTCGTCTGTTTCTGCTCTGCCACTGACCACCCTTGATTCTGCCAACGAAGCACTGACCCTGCGTCTGCCCAGCGCATTGCAGCTCAAACAGCAATTGCCCCTGAGCAATGCCCTCGCCCAGCAAGTCGCAGCCCACCGCCAGGCGGTCCGCGCGATCCTCAATGGCGAAGACCATCGCCTGCTGGTCGTCGTCGGCCCTTGCTCGATTCATGACCCGCGCTCCGCACTCGAATACGCCGAAAAACTTTCCCGCCTGGCCCATGAAGTCAGAGACGAGATGCTGTTGGTGATGCGCGCCTACATCGAAAAACCACGCACCACCGTCGGCTGGAAAGGTCTGGCTTACGACCCGCACCTGGATGGCAGCGACGACATGGCTGGCGGCCTGACCCTGTCGCGTGAATTGATGCTTGAGATGATCCGCCTGGGCCTGCCCATCGCTACTGAGTTGCTGCAACCAATGGCGGCCGGCTACTTCGACGACCTGCTCAGTTGGGTTGCTATCGGTGCACGCACCACCGAATCGCAGATTCACCGGGAAATGGCCAGCGGCCTGAACATGCCCGTTGGTTTCAAGAACGGCACCGACGGTGGCGTAGGTGTAGCCGTCGACGCCATGCGCTCAGCAGCGCATCCGCACCGACACTTCGGCGTCGACAGCCAAGGACACCCGGCGATCATCCAGACCCCGGGCAACCCCGACACTCATATAGTGCTGCGCGGCGGTCATCACGGTCCTAACTATGATCGCGAAAGCGTCGCCCGGGTACATGCCGACCTGAGCCGACTGAAAATTCCGAGCCGGATCATGGTCGACTGCAGCCACGCCAACAGCGGCAAGGACCCATTGCGCCAGCCCGACGTGTTCAACGCGGTTCTCGAACAACGCCTGCTGGGCGATCGTTCCTTGATCGGCATGATGATTGAATCCCACCTGTTCGAAGGCTGCCAGCCCTTGAGCCCCACACTGCGTTACGGCGTGTCGGTTACCGATGGTTGCCTTGGGTTCAGTGCGACGGAACAGTTGCTGTCGAGCGCTGCCGAACGTCTTCGAGCCTGATGATCCGAGCAGCCTTTGCGGGCTTATCAAAATCCCGCAAAGGCTGAATCATCGCTCAGACTTCACCACCGGGTTATGCCCGCACCCGGATGCGTGTTATCTCGGAAGCCTGGCTGACATCATCCAGCCGCTCCACTGAATACGACACCTGCACCACAGTTTCCCGATGCTCTCGCCAGAAACGATAAGGCACGATGAATACCAAGGGCTCGCCTGCAGTTTCCCGGGTGATGTCCCGATCATCGCGGTGACTGAAATACTCACCATCGCATTTCAAGTAAACCAGCTCCCCCTCCTCGGCCTGGGCATTGCCGATCACCACGGTAATGCCATCCTCGGCATCTACTGCCTCCAGTTCGCCATCTTGCGCTTCCAGTACCTGCGGAGCTGCGAGCTCGCCTCGCATCAATGGCGCGATCAGAATTCGCGAGGTTGCAGAGTTCCTCACCTGCGCCGACCTTGATTCCACCCGGTAGCTGACGCTCACCTCCTGCATACGATGAGGGGCGATGCGATCTGCGGGTATCCAGAAAGACAGCGCTTCGCCGACAGCAAACGGCTCCACGAGCAACACATCACTGATCACCGGCAGTCCTTCGACACCTTGCCACGACAGGATGACCCGGTCCCCGACAGCCATGCGGGCGTAAGGTCGCACGATAACGCTAGTGCCCTGCGGGACACGGGCTGGATCGAGCGTCCCGCCCACCGTCTCTTCAAGGATCGGAGCCAGCAGATCGGGTTCCGGATCACCCACATTCAGCTGCAAGCGACTGGATGACACGGGCTTCTGCAGCGCAACGCTGTACAGCGTCCAGTAAACCTCCAGCGAGCCGCGCTCCAGCGCTGCGATGTGCAAACCCTTTATGACAAAGACGAGTTCCTGACCCACCTGGTTTTCGCTGACCGCACGAGTGGTTTCGTGAATATAGGGCAATCCTTCGTCATCCAGTCCTTGCCAGCTCAGCACAAGTTTGTCGCCGCACAACATGTTCGGGTAAGGCGCCACCCTGACGAATGCATGGTCCAGTGAAGGATCAAGCATTCCACCCTCCATAACCTCAAGCATCGGTGCAGGCAGCCACGAGTCTGGAGAGTCTGCCGCCGCAGGCGCGTGTCGATAGCAGAATTCGAAGTGGTCGCCGTCCACCTTCAAACTCAGAAGACGGTGTTCACCGGATTCATCCGCTACAGGGGACATATTTGACGCTGGTACCACGGAAGAATCGCCGGTGGCTTCATATATAGACATTCGTAGCTCCATTCCTTGGATAAAACGCCGCCGTGAAGGCCGCGTCGAACGAAATCCATTGAACACCATCCAGCGACCGGCGGAAGTCAGCACAACGCCTTCCGTCGGCAGGGTAAATACACCGCATGCCGTAGGCTTACGAAGCAGAATCCAGCGATACCGGGCAAAAGATTGCCAAATGTTCCGACTACCCTCTCAAGCAGAAGCGAAAATTCGTACCGCTTTTAGTCCAATTTCCTTTCAGTACAGAGGATTTTTCAGACATCGCCGACCCGCAGGCCTGTTTTACAGTGGCACGCACCAACCACTGACAAGCATCTGCAAAAGAGGCAGGAACATGCAACGGAATGCGACAACCCGCTACCCCATCCTTTTGGTCCATGGCCTGTTCGGGTTTGACCGTATCGGCCATTTCGAGCTTTTTCATGATGTCAAGCAAGCGCTGAGGGAGGCAGGCGGGCAAGTGTTTGTGCCGCAGCTGTCCGCAACCCATGACAACGAAGTTCGCGGCCAGCAATTGCTGTTCCAGATCGAGCGCGTTCTGCGAGGCACCGGCGCCGGTAAAGTCAACCTGATCGGACATAGCCAGGGCGCGCTGGCATGCCGTTATGCCGCTGCGCTCGCGCCGGAGAAAGTCGCCTCGGTGACATCGGTCAGTGGCCCCAATCACGGCTCGGAACTGGCTGACGCCTTACGCCTGGCGCTGGTTCCGGGAGGCCTGCCGGAGCAGGTGGCGGAGCACGCTGCGACACAGTTTGCGCGATTCCTCTCGCTGCTCAGCGGTCAACCAAGTCTGCCGCAGAACGCCGTAGCCGCACTCAATGCCCTGACGACTGCGGACGTCGGGCAATTCAACAAAAAATACCCTCAAGGCCTGCCTTCGACGTGGGGCGGCCAGGGGGCGGAACGGGTCAATGACGTCCACTACTACTCCTGGAGCGGCACGCTGCAGGACAATTTGTTGCAGGCTCTGGATCCAGTGCATTCCGTCTGCCACGCATTATCCAGCCATTTCGTCACGGAGGCCGGACAGAACGATGGTTTCGTGGGCCGTTACAGTTCTCACCTGGGCCGGGTCATCCGCTCCGACTATCCCCTCAATCACCTTGGCAGCTTGCGCCATCCGGGCGGGTTGCGAATACCCGGCGCGGATCCCGTCGACCTCTATGTCGAACACGCGATGCGCCTGAAAGCCGCGCAACTGTAGATGTACGTCAATGTACCGAGTGGAACTTTGCAGAGAAATCGCTTACTGAATCCGGTAGGCTCCACACTTTACTGAAATAGATTGGAGAATTTCCCCATGGCTAAAGCCACTGCCCGCCACATCCTGGTTTCCAGCGAAGACAAGTGCAACGAACTCAAGGCCCAGATCGAAGCCGGTGCTGATTTCGCCGAGGTCGCCAAGGCCAACTCCAGCTGCCCGTCCAGCCGTCAGGGCGGCGATCTGGGTTCATTCGGTCCTGGCCAGATGGTCAAGGAATTCGACACCGTGGTCTTCAGCGCGCCAATCAACGTCGTGCAAGGCCCGGTGAAGACCCAGTTCGGTTATCACCTGCTCGAAGTCACCAGCCGCCAGGACTGATCCGTCGCCTGACTGCTGTCCCAACGGCCCGCCTTTTGGTGGGCCGTTGTGTTTTGGTTACAGGATACGGCTGGCGACTGACGCGCCGCTCGCGTACAAATTGCGCTTATCGATCACCCGGCTTTAAGGCTGACAATGCGACTGGCTTTCCCGACTTTACTGTTCACTGCCGTGGCCCTGCTATTGGGCGCCGCCGGTGTGAACGCCACCCCGCAACATGCGTTGACCGTCTATGGCGAACCTGCCAAATACCCGGCCGGTTTCAGCCATTTCGACTACACCAATCCGCGGGCGCCCAAGGGCGGCACCATGCGCCGCTCGGCGATAGAGATCGGGCATTTCGATCACATCCTGCCTTATATAGATAAAGGCATCGGCGTCACCCAGATCGACGGCATGCTCTATTCGCCGCTGGCCCAGCGTTCGATGGACGAGCCCTACACGGTCTATGGCCTGGTGGCGCAAAAGATGGAGCGCTCGGAGGATGGTCTGTCGCTGCGCTTCTTCATCGATCCCAAGGCGCGTTTCGCCGACGGCAAGCCGATCACTGCCGAGGACGTGCGCTACACCTATGACCTGTTGATGACCCAGGGCAGCCTGCGCTATCGCACGCAGTTCGCCGACGTCAAAGGCGTGGAAGTGGAAGCGCCGCTGACCGTGCGCTTCGATTTCAAGAGCAACGAGAACCGCACCCTGCCGCTGGACATTGCCACCCTGCCGGTGTTTCCCGAGCACTGGTGGAAAACCCGCGACTTCGCCGGTGGCGGTGGCTATGAACCACCACTGGGCAGCGGCCCGTATCGGGTCGGCAAGGTCGACTCCGGGCGCAGCATCACCTTTGAACGCAACCCCGACTGGTGGGGCAAGGACCTGCCGGTCAGTCGCGGCCTGTATAACTTCGATCACTTCAGCATCGAATATTTCGGCGACACCGATGTCGCCCGCCAGGTATTGCGCGGCGGTGCCTATGACTACAACCGCGAGTTTTCCGCCACCGGCTATTCGATCGGTTACGACAGCCCTGCGCTGAGTGACGGCCGCTTGCAGAAAGCCCACCTGGCCACCGAGGCCCCGCAATCGGCGCAGGGGTTCGTGTTCAACCTGCAGAAACCGATGTTCCAGGATCGTCGGGTGCGCCAGGCGCTGGCGATGCTCTGGGATTTCGAGTGGAGCAACCGGCAGATGATGCGCAACATGTACATCCGCCAGCAGAGCTATTTCTCCAATACCGCACTGGCAGCCCGCGAGCTGCCGGACGCCGCCGAACTGAAAATCCTTGAGCCGTTGCGCGGGCAGGTTCCCGACGAAGTATTCAGCCAGGTCTTCGAGGCGCCGAAAACCGATGGCAGCGGGCTGATCCGCGACAAGCAACTGCAAGCCCTGGAACTGCTCGAACAGGCTGGCTGGAAACCCGAGGGCGACCAACTGGTCAACGCCGAAGGCGAACCGTTGAGTTTCACCTTTCTGGTCAGCCAGAACGGTATGGATCGCCTGCTTCTGCCTTACAAGCGCACGCTGAAACAGATCGGCATAGAGCTGAATATCCGCCGCATCGACTCCTCGCAATACGTCAATCGCCTGATGAGCCGCGACTACGACATGATCGTCACCGGCTACCCGGTCAGCACGTCTCCGGGTGGCGAGCTGCTCAACTACTTCGGCTCGATATCGGCCAACGACCCCGGCGCCAACAACTACATGGTGCTGAAAAATCCGGCGGTCGACACCCTGATCAACGGCCTGATCCGCGCCTCGACCCAAAGCGACATGTTGCACTACGCCCACGCTCTGGACCGGGTGCTGCAATGGAACTACTACTGGATTCCCAACTATTACCCGCCGGGCACCTCCACCGTCTGGTGGAACCGCTTCGGCATGCCGGCGATCCAGGCCAGCAATGACGAAGCCATCGAGAGCTGGTGGGAAATCAGCAGCACGCCGTTGACCAACCAACAGATGACCGCCGAAAAAATCGGGCGTGGCAGACCCGGAGGACCGCACTGATGTGGGCATACATTCTGCGGCGCCTGCTGCTGATCATTCCGACGCTGGTGATCATCCTGCTGGTCAATTTCGTGATCATTCAGGCCGCACCCGGTGGCCCGGTCGAACAGGCCATCGCCCATCTGCAAGGGATCGGCGGTGCGAGTGTCGGCGGCAGTTCCAGCGAAACCATGAGCAACACTTCGCGCGCCAGCCGTGGCCTCGATCCGCAACTGATCAAGGACATCGAAAAGCAGTACGGTTTTGACAAACCGGCGCATGAGCGGCTGTGGCTGATGCTCAAGAACTACGCGCAGCTGGACTTCGGCAAAAGCTTTTTCCGCGGTGCGACGGTCACCGATCTGATTCTGGAAAAAATGCCGGTGACCATTTCTCTCGGCTTGTGGGCGACGCTGATCACCTATCTGGTGTCGATCCCGCTGGGCATCCGCAAAGCGGTGCATCACGGCAGCCATTTCGACATCTGGAGCAGCACCGCGATCATCATCGGCTACGCGATGCCGGCGTTTCTGTTCGCAATGTTTCTGATCGTGGTGTTTGCCGGTGGCACGTCATTGAACTGGTTTCCAGTGCGTGGTCTGGTCTCGGACAACTTCGAATCGCTGTCGACCCTGGGCAAGATTGCCGATTACTTCTGGCACCTGGTGTTGCCGGTGACGGCGCTGGTGATTGGCGGCTTCGCCACGCTGACGATTCTCACCAAGAACTCGTTCCTCAATGAAATCACCCGCCAGTACGTAGTCACCGCCCGCGCCAAAGGCTTGAGCGAGCGCCGCGTGCTTTACGGCCATGTGTTCCGCAATGCGATGCTGCTGGTGGTCTCGGGGATTCCGCAGGCGTTCATCAGTGTGTTCTTTGCCGGTTCGCTGTTGATCGAAGTGATCTTCTCTCTCGACGGCCTCGGCCGCATGAGTTACGAAGCGGCGGTTTCTCGCGATTATCCGGTGGTGTTCGGCTCGCTGTTCATCTTCACCCTGTTCGGCCTCCTGATAAAACTGATCGGCGACTTGTGCTACACCCTGGTCGACCCACGTATCGACTTCGCCGCGAGGAACGCCTGATGTTCAAGCTCTCGCCCCTGGGCCGTCGCCGTTTTGCGCGATTCAAGAAAAACCGCCGTGGCTGGTGGTCGTTGTGGCTGTTTATCGGACTGTTCGTGGTGACGCTGGGCGGTGAACTGATCGCCAATGACAAACCACTGGTGGTGAGCTACCAGAACCAGCTCTACTTCCCGGTCTTCAAGCGCTACACCGAACAGGAGTTTGGCGGGCAATTGCCGTTCCAGGCCGATTATCGCAGTGACTATGTGCAGAACCTGATCCGCAAGGACGGTGGCTGGCTGCTGTTCCCGCCGATCCCGTTCAGCGACGACACGCCCAACTACGACCTCAATCAGCCAGCACCGAGCCCGCCCTCGAAGGTCAACTGGCTCGGCACCGACGATCAGGCGCGTGATGTGTTGGCGCGGGTGATTTTCGGTGCCCGGGTATCGATCCTGTTTGCCCTGATGCTGACCGCCGTCAGCGCGCTGATCGGCATTGCTGCCGGCGCCCTGCAAGGCTATTACGGCGGTTGGGTCGATCTGCTCGGGCAGCGTTTGCTGGAGGTCTGGAGCGGATTGCCGGTGCTGTACCTGCTGATCATTTTGTCCGGCTTTGTCGAGCCGAATTTCTGGTGGCTGCTGGGAATCATGGCGCTGTTTTCATGGCTGGCACTGGTGGATGTGGTGCGCGCCGAGTTCCTGCGCGGGCGTAATCTGGAATACGTCAAAGCGGCGCGCGCGTTGGGCCTGAGCGACCGCAAGGTGATTTTCCGGCACATCCTGCCCAATGCGATGAACGCGACGCTGAGTTACTTGCCGTTCATTCTGACCGGCGCAATTTCCACCCTTACCGCCCTCGACTTCCTCGGTTTCGGCATGCCCGCCGGCAGCGCTTCGCTGGGCGAACTGATTGGTCAGGGCAAGCAGAACCTGCAAGCGCCGTGGCTCGGGCTGACGGCATTCTTCACCTTGGCGCTGATTCTTTCTTTACTGGTGTTCATCGGCGAAGCGTTACGTGACGCGTTCGACCCTCGATCCTGAAGTGTGACCATGACTGATAACCTGATCGAAATCCGTGACCTGAACGTCGCCTTCCATGGCCAGCCGGCGGTGCGCGACCTGTGCCTGGACATCCGGCCCGGCGAGTGCCTGGCGCTGGTCGGCGAGTCAGGCTCGGGCAAATCGGTAACCGCGCATTCGATCCTGCAACTGCTCCCCGAAGGCGATGCGCAAACCAGCGGCAGCATTCGCTATCGCGGTCAGGAACTGCTCGGTGCCGATCCAAAGGTCTTGCGTGAGCTACGCGGCAACCGGATCGCAATGATCTTCCAGGAGCCGATGACCTCGCTCAATCCGCTGCACACCATCGAAAAGCAGATCGGCGAAACGCTGCTGGTGCATCGCGGTCTGGGCGGTAAAGCGGCGCAGCAGCGCATCCTTGAACTGCTGGAACTGGTGGGCATTCAAAAGCCCAAAGAGCGCCTCAAGGCCTATCCGCATCAACTGTCCGGCGGCCAGCGGCAACGAGTAATGATCGCCATGGCGCTGGCTTGCGAGCCGGAACTGCTGATCGCTGACGAGCCGACCACGGCGCTTGATGTGACAGTGCAACGCAAGATCCTGCTGCTACTCAAATCCCTGCAACAACGCCTGGGCATGTCGCTGCTGCTGATCAGTCACGACCTCAATCTGGTGCGCAGCATTGCGCAACGTGTGTGTGTGATGAAGGCTGGCGAAATCGTCGAGCAAGCCCCGTGCGAAACCCTGTTTACCGAGCCAAAGCATCCTTATAGCTGCGTGCTGCTCAACGCCGAGCCGGAAGGCGAAGCCCTGCCCCGGGACGAACGCGAGAACGTGCTGGAAGTGGATGATCTGCGGGTCGAGTTCGTCGTCGGTGGCGGGCTGTTCCAGCGCAAACAATATTTGCGCGCGGTGGACGGCATCAGCCTGAATATCCAGCGCGGCAAAACCCTGGGCATTGTCGGTGAGTCCGGTTCGGGCAAGTCGACCCTGGGCCAGGCGATTCTGCGGTTGCTCGATTCCGAGGGCAGTATCCGTTTTCAGGGCACCGCCCTCGACGGCCTCGATCAGAAGCAATTGCGACCATGGCGTCGGCAGATGCAGGTGGTGTTTCAGGACCCGTTCGGCAGCCTCAGTCCACGGATGTCCGTGGCGCAAATCATCAGTGAAGGGCTGGAGGTGCACTGTCAGTCCAGCGCCGATGAGTGCGATGCACAGGTGATCCGCGTGCTCAAGGAAGTCGGCCTGGATCCGGAAAGCCGTCATCGCTACCCGCACGAATTTTCCGGCGGCCAGCGCCAGCGCATCGCCATCGCCCGGGCGCTGGTGCTGAAACCGGCACTGATCCTGCTCGACGAGCCGACGTCGGCCCTCGACCGCACCGTGCAGAAACAAGTGGTCGCCCTGCTCCGCGACCTTCAGGAAAAACATGGCCTGACCTACCTGTTCATCAGCCACGACCTGGCGGTGGTGCGGGCGCTGGCACATGACATGATCGTGATCAAGGACGGCAAGGTGGTCGAGCGCGGTGCCAGCCATGAAGTGTTCGACTCGCCGCAGCATCCTTACACCAAAGAGCTGTTGGCAGCGGCGCATCCGGGGTAGGCATAATCTGGCGCATGCCTTGATACCGAGTAGCATCTATCGCGAGCAGGCTCACTCCTACAGTGGAACGCCTTTCAAATGTAGGAGTGAGCCTGCTCGCGATGGCGTCGCCACAGCCGAAACACATCCAGGATCTGCCAGATGAACACCACCGAAAGCCTCAAGGACTACCAACGCGTGCGCACGCTGGCAATCCGCTCGCTGTTCGAGATCATCGAGCAGTCCAGCGAAGGCACGGTGATTGTCGATCGTGATGCAAACATCGTCTGGATGAACGAACGCTATGCGCGGCGTTTCGGTCTTGAGTCGGCGAAAAAAGCCATCGGCCAACCCTGCGAAAGCGTGATCCCCGGCAGCCTGCTGCGTGAAGTGGTGCGCACCGGCCGGCCGATCCTGCTGGACATGCAGGACACACCGAAAGAGCCGCTGGTGGTGATGCGCCTGCCGATCCACGACGATGCCGGGGCGGTGATCGGCGCCATCGGGTTTGCTCTGTTTGATGAATTACGCAGCCTGTCACCGATGCTCAAGCGCTACCTGAGCATGCAGGAAGAACTGGCTTCGACCCGCTCGCTGCTGCGGGCGCGGCAGACCAAATACAACTTCGCCCATTTCATCGGCACCAGCAGCGCCAGCCTCGAAGTCAAACGCCGCGCCCGCCGCAGCGCCAGCGCCGAATCCCCGGTATTGCTGCTCGGCGAAACCGGCACCGGCAAGGAGTTGCTGGCCCAGGCGATTCACAGCGCTTCGCCCCGGGCGCACAAAGCCTTCGTCAGCATCAACAGCGCCGCAATCCCGGAGGCGTTGCTCGAAGCGGAATTCTTCGGCACCGCGCCTGGCGCGTTTACCGGCGCCGACCGCAAGGGTCGTACCGGCAAATTGCAGATCGCTCAGGGCGGCACGCTGTTTCTCGATGAGATCGGCGACATGCCGTTGCCGCTGCAAAGCAAACTGCTGAGGGTGCTGCAGGAAAAGGAGTTCGAGCCGGTTGGCTCCAACGACGTGATCCAGAGCGATGTGCGAGTGATCGCGGCGACTTCGACCGATCTGCAAGCCGCGATCAAGCGCGGTGAGTTCCGCGCCGACCTGTATTACCGGCTCAACGTGCTGCCGATCCAGGTTCCGCCGCTGCGCGAACGTCTCGACGATCTGCCGGCGCTCAGCGAGGCGATTCTTGAAGAACTGCGCAGCCAGCATGAACTGAGTCGCGCAGCGCTGAACCTGCTCGGACAACATGCGTGGCCGGGCAACATCCGCGAATTGCGCAACGTGCTGGAGCGCGCAGCGCTGCTCAGCGACGACCTGATCCTCACCGAAGAGGATATTCGCGCTGCAATCGGCACCTTCACACCGGTTGAACGCCCGTCTGCAACCACGCTGGACCCGTTGGCGGAAGAAACCTTTGCCGAGGCACGGCAGCGGTTTGACCGGCAGCTGATCCAGTCTGCCCTCGCGCAATGTGCGGGCAAAGTGCCGGAGGCAGCGGCTCGGCTGGGGTTGGGGCGCTCGACGTTGTACAAGAAGATGCTGGCCTTGGGTATCGCCGAGTCTCAATAAAGAGACCCAAGTCTCCAATAAAAGACAACAGCAAAAGCTTCGCGAGGAAGCCCGCTCCCACAGGGGATATGCATTCCAACTGTGGGAGCGGGCTTGCTCGGGAAGGCGGCCGCCCTCTCTACAAAAATCTCAAAAGAGAGACAGTTCTTCAACTCTCAACACGCTTCAACCCATAAAACCATTATATTTCAATGACTTGAGAATCTGGCACAGATCTCGCTAACACCTCTACTGCATCCGCTTCACCCACAAAAATAACAATCCCTGGAGACACTCCATGAGTGTGATCATTGCCTTGGCAGCCCTCGCGCTGCTGATGCTCGCCGCCTACCGTGGCTACAGCGTCATCTTCTTCGCCCCGATTGCCGCCCTCGGCGCTGTCCTGCTCACTGACCCTTCCGCCGTCGCCCCTGCCTTCACCGGGGTGTTCATGGAGAAAATGGTCGGTTTCATCAAACTGTATTTCCCGGTGTTCCTGCTCGGTGCCGTGTTTGGCAAGTTGATCGAATTGTCGGGGTTCTCCCGTTCGATCGTGGCCGCAGCGATTCGCTTGCTCGGCACCCGACAGGCGATGCTGGTGATCGTGCTGGTCTGCGCCTTGCTCACTTACGGCGGCGTGTCGTTGTTCGTGGTGGTGTTTGCGGTGTATCCATTTGCCGCGGAAATGTTCCGCCAGAGCAACATTCCCAAGCGTCTGATCCCGGCAACCATTGCCCTCGGCGCATTCTCGTTCACCATGGATGCCCTGCCCGGCACGCCGCAGATTCAGAACATCATCCCCAGCACTTTTTTCAACACCACCGCGTGGGCCGCGCCGTGGCTGGGGGTGATCGGCACAATCTTCGTGTTCTGCGCCGGCATGCTGTTCCTGCAGCGCCAACGCAACAAGGCCCAGCGTGCTGGCGAAGGTTATGGCACCGAGCTGCGTAACGAGCCGGAAACCGCCGAAGACCTGAAACTGCCGAACCCATGGATCGCCCTGTCGCCGCTGCTGGCGGTGGGCATCATGAACCTGCTGTTCACCCAGTGGATTCCGCAGTGGTACGGCAAGACCCACAGCCTCGCGTTGCCGGGGATGGCCACGCCGGTGACCACGGAAATCGCCAAGCTCACCGCAATCTGGGCGGTGCAGGCGGCATTGCTGATCGGCATCCTGATGGTGTTGGTGTTCGGCTTCAAGGCGATCCGCAGCAAACTCGCCGAAGGCAGCAAAAGCGCGGTCAGCGGCGCACTGCTGGCGGCGATGAACACTGCCTCGGAATACGGTTTCGGTGCGGTAATCGCTTCGTTGCCGGGCTTTCTGGTACTGGCCGACTGGCTCAAGCAAATCCCCAATCCGCTGGTCAACGAAGCGATCACCGTGACCCTGCTGGCGGGTATCACCGGCTCGGCATCGGGCGGCATGAGCATCGCGCTGGCGGCGATGTCCGAGCAGTTCATCGCAGCGGCGCACGCGGCGAACATTCCGCTGGAAGTGCTGCACCGCGTGGCCGCGATGGCCAGCGGCGGCATGGACACCCTGCCGCACAACGGCGCGGTGATCACCCTGCTGGCGGTCACTGGTCTGACCCACCGCGAGGCCTATAAAGACATTTTCTGTATTACGCTGATCAAGACCCTGGCGGTCTTCGTAGTGATCGGCACTTTCTATGCCACTGGCATTGTGTGAGGTATTCATGACGACTCTTTCGGGCAAGACCGCACTGGTTACCGGCTCCACCAGCGGCATCGGTCTAGGCATCGCCCTGAGCCTGGCCAAGGCCGGCGCCAACCTGATTCTCAATGGTTTCGGCGATGCCTCGAGCGTGATCGCCGAAGTCGGCCAGTTCGGTGGCAAGGTCGGTCACCATCCAGCCGATGTCAGCGATCCGGCGCAGATTGCCGACATGATCGCTTACGCCGAACGCGAATTCGGCGGCGTCGACATTCTGGTCAACAACGCCGGGATTCAGCACGTGGCGGCCGTCGAGGAGTTCCCGGTAGAGCGCTGGGACTCGATCATCGCGATCAACCTGTCATCGGTGTTCCACAGCACCCGCCTGAGCCTGCCGGGCATGCGCGCCAAGGGTTGGGGACGAATCGTCAACATTGCCTCGGTGCATGGTCAGGTGGGGTCGACCGGTAAAGCCGCGTATGTCGCGGCCAAGCATGGAGTGATCGGTTTGACCAAAGTGGTCGGACTGGAAACGGCTACCAGTAATGTGACCTGCAACGCGATCTGCCCGGGCTGGGTATTGACGCCGCTGGTGCAGAAACAGATCGATGATCGTGCCGCCAAAGGCGTCGATCCGCAGCAGGCGCAGCATGATTTGCTGGCGGAGAAGCAGCCGTCGCTGGAGTTCGTCACGCCGCAGCATCTGGGGGAACTGGTGTTGTTTCTATGCAGCGAGGCTGGCAGCCAGGTGCGCGGGGCGGCGTGGAATATTGATGGAGGCTGGTTGGCGCAGTAATGCTGCGCCCCTGTGGGAGCGAGCCTGCTCGCGAAAGCGGTGTATCAGCCAACATCAATGTTGAATGTAATTCCGCTATCGCGAGCAGGCTCACTCCTACAAGTGATGTGTCATGAACAACACAACAAGAGGCAAACCAATGTCCGACCTCCTCTGGCAACCCGATGCCGAGCGTATCGCCCAATCGCGCATGGATCAGTTCCGCCGCGACATCAATCAGCGCCATGGCCTGGCGCTGAGCAGCTACACCGACCTGCACCGCTGGAGCGTGGAACAGCGCGAAGCGTTCTGGCAGGCGATCGTCGATTTCTTCGACATCCGCTTTCACACCCAGCCCGACGCCGTCCTGCGTGAAGGCGCGCAGATGCCCAGTGCCGAATGGTTTCCCGGCGCGACCCTGAACTTTGCAGAACACCTGCTGCGCCGTCGTGACGATGCCGTTGCAGTGATCGCCGTGGCGGAAAACGGTCAGCGCGAACAGCTGACCTGGGCCGAACTGGCCGAGCACGTCGCCGGTTTTCAGGCCTGCCTGCAAGCCGCCGGTGTCGGCCTCGGCGACCGGGTGGCCGCGTGCATGCCCAACACCTGGCAGACTCTGGTGGCGATGCTCGCGACCACCAGCCTCGGGGCGATCTGGTCGTGCTCGTCGCCGGACTTCGGCACCCATGGCGTGATCGACCGTTTCGGCCAGATCGAACCCAAAGTGTTGATCACCTGCGCCGGCTACCGTTACGCCGGCAAAGACATCGACCAGACCACCAAGATCAACGAAATCCTCGCGCAACTGCCATCGCTGCAGCAGTTGATCATCGTGCCCTACGCTCGCGCGCAGGCCCGTACCGAGGATTACCGAACCCACGCCAACGTGACGTTGTGGGACGAGTTCTACCAACCCGGCGGCGAACCACGGTTTGTCCCGGTGCCGTTCAATCACCCGCTGTACGTGTTGTATTCCAGCGGCACCACCGGCGTACCCAAATGCATCGTGCACAGCACCGGCGGCGTACTGCTGCAGCATGCCAAGGAGCATGGGCTGCACGTCGATCTCGGCCCCGGTGACCGGTTGTTCTACTACACCACTTGCGGCTGGATGATGTGGAACTGGCTGGTCTCGGCCCTCGCGGTCGGCAGCGCGGTGGTGCTGTATGACGGCTCGCCGTTTCACCCGGGCCATGAGCGCTTGCTCGACCTGATCGACGACGAGCGCATCAGTGTGTTCGGCACTAGCCCCAAGTTTCTCGCGACACTGGAAAGCAGCGGTTTAAAGCCTGCGCACAGCCATGATCTGAGTAGCCTGAAGACCCTGCTCTGCACCGGCTCCGCGCTGTCGCCGCAGAGTTATGATTTCGTCTACCGCGACTTCAAGCCCGATGTGTGCCTGGCGTCGATGTCCGGCGGCACCGATGTGGTGTCGTGCTTCGTCAACGGTAATCCGCTGTCGGCGGTGCGCCGCGGCGAAATCATGGGCAAGAGCCTGGGCATGGCGGTTGAAGTGTGGAACGACGTCGGCGTTGCCGTGATCGGCGAAAAAGGCGAGCTGGTCTGCACCCGGCATTTCCCGGCGATGCCCGTCGGGCTGTGGCATGACCCTGACGGCGCAAAACTGCGCAAATCCTATTTCAGCCTGTTCCCCGGTGTCTGGGCCCAGGGCGACTACGCCGAGCAATTGCCCCACGGCGGGATGCTGATCCACGGCCGCTCCGACGCCGTGCTCAACCCCGGCGGCGTGCGCATCGGCACGGCGGAAATCTATCGTCAGGTCGAGAAAGTCCCGCAGGTGCTGGACAGCGTGGCGATCGGGCAGCAATGGCAGGACGACGTGCGCGTAGTGCTGTTTGTCCGTCTGCAGGATGGCGTGACGCTGGATGACCACCTGCAACAACAGATCCGCCAGGTGATCCGCGCCAACACCACACCTCGCCACGTGCCGGCGAAGATCGTCGCGGTGACCGATATTCCGCGCACCATCAGCGGCAAGGTGGTGGAACTCGCGGTGCGCAATGTGGTGCATGGCGAAGTGGTAAAAAATACCGATGCGTTGGCTAATCCTGAAGCGCTGGAACAGTTTCGCAATCGCCCGGAATTGTCGGACTGGTCCCAATCCCTTGTGGGAGCGGGCTTGCTCGCGAAGGC
>NZ_JAJSLU010000034.1:0-18692 GCF_023063025.1 Pseudomonas sp. YL2
CTCTTTTTCTCCGCTTTCGACCGAGAAGATCGAACCGTCAAAAGAGCCAAACATCACCGCTCTTTCAACTCCTTCCAGGCTTCGATGAACTGAAGCAAGCCGCTGCCGAAAACTGCGTAACTCGTTGAATCCCAAGGAGTTTTCCGTTTCGACTGCGCCGGAAGTGGGGCGAATTATAGACTTCTAAAATTCGCCGTCAACCCTTATTTCAAACTTATTCAGCTTTCAGTGTGATTCGTGCAAATGCCTTCTTGCCCGCCTGGCAAACGTGGGTCGCGCCCAGCACATATATAAAGGAGCGATCAACCACCTCACCATCCACACGCACACCACCGGAAGCCAACAGATCACGCGCAGCCGCCGAGTTCTTCACCAGGCCTGCCTTATTAAGGACGGCCGCAATTGGCATATCTTCAGCAGAGGCCAGTTCAATCTCCGGCAGATCATCCGGCAGTTCGCCATCCTTCATACGGTTACCGGCAGCGCGATGAGCATTGGCCGCAGCCTCCTCACCATGGAAGCGCGCGACAATCTCTTCCGCCAACTTGATCTTGATGTCGCGCGGGTTAGCCCCCGCCTCGACATCTGCACGGAAGGCATTGATCTCATCCATCGAACGGAAGCTGAGCAGCTCAAAGTAACGCCACATCAGCGCATCCGGAATCGAAACCAGCTTGCCGTACATCACACCTGGCGCTTCCTGGATACCGACGTAGTTGCCCAACGACTTGGACATCTTCTTCACGCCATCCAGGCCCTCGAGCAACGGCATGGTCAGAATGCACTGAGCTTCCTGACCATAACCACGCTGCAGCTCACGCCCCATCAGCAAGTTGAACTTCTGATCGGTACCACCCAGCTCGACATCCGCGTGCAGAGCAACCGAGTCATAACCCTGAACCAGCGGATAGAGGAACTCATGAATAGCGATCGGCTGATTGGTGGTGTAACGCTTATCGAAGTCATCACGCTCAAGCATACGCGCGACAGTGTATTGCGAAGTCAGACGAATAAAGTCCGCCGGCCCCATCTGATCCATCCAGGTGGAATTGAACGCAACTTCGGTTTTCGCCGGATCCAGAATCTTGAACACCTGAGACTTGTAGGTCTCGGCGTTTTCCAAAACCTGCTCGCGAGTCAAAGGAGGACGCGTAGCGCTCTTGCCGCTTGGATCACCGATCATCCCGGTGAAGTCACCAATCAGGAAGATCACCTGATGCCCCAATTCCTGGAACTGGCGCAGCTTATTAATAAGCACGGTGTGACCCAAGTGCAGATCCGGGGCGGTTGGATCGAAACCAGCCTTGATACGCAGCGGCTGGCCGCGCTTGAGCTTCTCGATCAGCTCGGACTCGACCAATAGTTCTTCCGCACCACGTTTAATCAGCGCTAGCTGCTCTTCAACCGACTTCATAACAGACCCGCAAGGCTCAGATTCAAAGGGAACCAACCATACAAGATCGTGCACCAATTACAAGTTTTGCCCGGCGCACGGACACCAATCTGCAGACAGGGTGTCTGTAGACTTGCTTCGGGGATGATTTGGTTATATTTTATACAGTTATTTCATCTTCATCATGTCATTCATCTTTTCCAATTCATCTTTTTTCAAAGTCAAAATTACTTATGACCACTGAACCGTCTAAAGCGCCACCGCTTTACCCGAAGACCCACCTGCTCGCCGCAAGTGGAATCGCCGCCCTTCTCAGTCTGGCGCTCCTGGTATTTCCTTCCAGTGATGTTGAAGCCAAAAAGACGACCCTGAGCCTGGAACTGGAAAGTCCTGCTGAACAACTGACACAAGATCAAGACGCTGCTGACGCGATTCAAGCCACAAATGAGCCAGCAGCCTCACCTTTCGCCCAGATCGAAAACAGCACCGAAGAAACCCCGAAAACCGCTGAAGCCGCACCTGCCCCAGCTCCGGCTGCAGAGAAACCAAAAGCCCCGGGGCACCGCGAAGTCGTCGTATCCAAAGGCGATACGCTCTCTACATTGTTCGAGAAAGTCGGTCTGCCAGCCGCTGCTGTGCACGAAGTGCTGGCCAGCGACATACAAGCCAAACAGTTCAGCCAGCTCAAGCACGGCCAGAAGCTGGAGTTCGAACTGAACCCGGAAGGCCAACTGACCAGCCTGCACAGCAAGGTCAGCGATGTCGAAACCATTACCCTGACCAAGAATGACAAGGGCTACGCATTCAACCGCGTAACAGCCAAGCCGACCGTTCGCACGGCTTACGTGCACGGCGTGATCAATAGCTCCCTGTCACAATCCGCTGCCCGCGCAGGCCTGTCCCACAGTCTGACGATGGATATGGCCAGCGTCTTCGGCTACGACGTCGACTTCGCTCAGGACATCCGCCAGGGTGACGAATTCGACGTGATCTACGAGCAGAAAGTGGTCAACGGCAAGGCAGTGGGCACCGGCCCGATCCTGTCTGCGCGCTTCACCAACCGCGGCAAGACCTACACCGCCGTGCGTTACACCAATAAACAAGGCAACAGCAGCTACTACACTGCTGATGGCAACAGCATGCGGAAAGCGTTCATTCGTACCCCGGTGGACTTCGCCCGCATCAGTTCGAAATTTTCCATGGGCCGCAAACACCCGATCCTCAACAAGATCCGCGCCCACAAAGGCGTCGATTACGCAGCGCCACGCGGTACGCCGATCAAGGCTGCCGGCGACGGTAAAGTGCTGCTGGCCGGTCGCCGCGGTGGCTACGGCAACACGGTGATCATCCAGCACGGCAACACCTACCGCACGCTGTATGGCCACATGCAAGGCTTCGCCAAAGGCGTGAAAACCGGCGGCAGCGTCAAGCAGGGCCAAGTGATCGGTTACATTGGTACCACCGGCCTGTCCACTGGACCGCACTTGCACTATGAGTTCCAGGTCAACGGTGTTCACGTCGACCCGCTGGGCCAGAAGCTGCCGATGGCAGATCCGATCGCCAAGTCCGAGCGCGCACGCTTCCTTGCGCAGAGCCAACCGCTGATGGCGCGCATGGATCAAGAGAAGGCCACCATGCTGGCTTCGAGCAAGCGCTAAGCCATGGCTCTTTATATCGGCGTGATGTCCGGCACCAGTCTCGATGGGCTGGACATCGCCCTGATCGAGCAGACCTCGGCGATCAAACTGATCGCCACGCATTACATCCCCATGCCTGAAACCCTGCGCGCCGAGCTGCTTGGCTTGTGCGCCAGCGGCCCCGACGAGATTGCCCGCTCGGCGATCGCCCAGCAGCACTGGGTCAAACTCGCTGCACAGGGCATCCATACCCTCCTCGATCAGCAGCAACTAAAGCCTGAGGCCATTCGTGCAATCGGCAGCCATGGCCAGACCATTCGTCATGAGCCCGCTCGTGGCTTCACTGTGCAAATCGGCAATCCCGCACTCCTGACAGAGCTGACCGGCATTACCGTGGTCAGCGACTTCCGCAGCCGCGATGTGGCTGCTGGCGGTCAGGGTGCCCCACTGGTGCCAGCCTTCCATGAGGCTTTGTTCGAAGAGCGTAACGGCAACCGCGCAGTCCTGAATGTCGGCGGTTTCAGCAATCTCAGTCTGATAGAACCGACCAGGCCTGTAGCCGGTTTCGACTGCGGCCCGGGGAATGTGCTGATGGATGCCTGGATTCATCAGCAACGCGGCGAGAACTATGATCGCAACGGCCAGTGGGCAGCCACCGGCACGGTCGAGCCAGTCTTGCTGAAAGCTCTGCTCGGCGACCCGTTCTTCGTGACCAAAGGCCCGAAGAGCACTGGCCGGGAAGTGTTCAACCTGCCGTGGCTGGAGCACCACCTCTCAAGTTTGCCGAGCTTCGCTGCTGAAAACGTTCAGGCAACGCTGCTCGAACTGACGGCGCAGACCATCGTCGAGTCGCTGCAAAGCGCTCAATCCGATACGCGGGAAATGTTGGTCTGCGGCGGCGGCGCTCACAACGCTACGCTGATGAAACGTCTTGCCGACCTGCTGCCTAACGCCACCGTCGCCAGCACCGCCACTCACGGCGTCGATCCGGACTGGGTCGAGGCAATGGCCTTCGCCTGGCTGGCCCATTGCTGCCTCGAAGGCATTGCCTCCAATCGCCCGAGCGTCACCGGCGCCAAAGGCCTGCGGGTACTCGGCGCCATCTACCCGAACTGAACAAAAGACAGGCAACAAAAAACGCCGCAGAACCGTAAGGCTCTGCGGCGTTTTATTGTGTGCAGCAAGGTGCGATCAGATCGAGAACGAAGAGCCGCAACCACAGGTCGTGGTAGCGTTCGGGTTCTTGATCACGAAGCGCGAACCTTCCAGACCTTCCTGGTAATCCACTTCGGCACCCGCCAGATACTGGAAGCTCATCGGATCAACCACCAGGCTCACGCCTTCGCGCTCGACGATGGTGTCGTCCTCGGCCACATCTTCATCGAAGGTGAAGCCGTACTGAAACCCCGAACAACCGCCGCCCGTAACGAATACGCGCAGCTTCAAGCGATCATTCCCCTCTTCATCGACCAGGCTCTTCACCTTGTGCGCAGCACCTTGGGTGAATTGCAAAGCCGTGGGGGTGAAGGATTCGACGCTCATGCTGACTATCTCCCGGCGTTACGCCGCCATAATGCGTGATGACGCGCATTATCCGCTTGTCCTAGAAAATCGGTCAACTATTGTTACGGTATATCAATAAACCCGACCAACTGCCCAGAATGCAAAAAGGCCCGTTTGACGGGCCTTTTTGCTGTGTTGCCGAACGTGTTACGGCAGCATACCGGCGTGGGAGAGGCCGAAGCGCTCATCCAGGCCGAACAGGATGTTCATGTTCTGCACCGCCTGACCCGACGCGCCTTTGACCAGGTTGTCGATCACCGACAGCACCACCACCAGATCACCATCCTGCGGACGATGTACAGCGATGCGGCAGACGTTTGCGCCACGCACGCTACGGGTTTCCGGATGGCTGCCGGCCGGCATCACGTCGACGAACGGCTCGTTGGCATAACGCTTTTCGAACAGTGCCTGCAGATCCACCGAACGATCAACCACGGTCGCGTAGAGCGTGGAATGAATGCCACGAATCATCGGGGTCAGGTGCGGGACGAAGGTCAGACCGACATCCTTACCGGCAGCGCGACGCAGACCCTGGCGAATTTCCGGCAGATGACGGTGACCTTTCACCGCATAAGCCTTCATGCTTTCCGACGTCTCGGAGTACAGCGAGCCTACAGAAGCACCGCGACCGGCACCGCTGACGCCGGATTTGCAGTCGGCGATCAGGCGAGAAGTGTCGGCCAGACCCGCTTCAAGCAGCGGCAGGAAACCCAACTGCGTAGCGGTTGGATAGCAGCCGGGAACGGCGATCAGACGAGCCTTCTTGATCTGCTCGCGATTGACTTCCGGCAGGCCGTAGACCGCCTCGTCCAGCAACGCCGGCGCACCGTGTGGCTGTCCGTACCATTTGGCCCATTCTTCAGCGTCCTGCAACCGGAAGTCCGCTGACAGGTCGATGACCTTGGTGCCCGCCGCCAACAGTTCACCGGCCAACGCATGGGCAACGCCGTGCGGGGTGGCGAAGAACACAACGTCGCACGCACCCAGGGTTTTGATGTCCGGCACGCTGAACGCCAGACCGTCGTAGTGGCCGCGCAGGTTCGGGTACATGTCAGCCACGGCCAGACCGGCCTCGGATCGGGAAGTGATCACTACCACTTCTGCCTGCGGATGCTGTGCCAACAGACGCAGCAGTTCGACACCGGTGTAACCCGTGCCGCCGACGATACCGACCTTGACCATAAACCTGCCCTCAACGAACCCACTGGAAAGCCGTCGATAATAGGGGCCGCGCGCCCCTGCGACAACCATCAAGGTGACGTGCGGACGCTCAAGCCTCTACTATCCCGGCTACCGTGAACCTGGGAATAACCAAAAATGCTCTATCTATGGATCAAAGCGTTTCACATCGTCAGCGTCGTGTGCTGGTTTGCCGGGCTGTTCTACTTGCCGCGGCTGTTCGTTTATCACGCGCAAAGTGAAGACGCGATCAGCAAGGAACGCTTCAGCCTCATGGAGCGCAAGCTGTATCGCGGCATCATGGGCCCGGCGATGATCGCCACGCTGATCTTCGGCGGCTGGCTGATCTACCTCAATCCGGGCATCTTCAGCATGGGCGGCTGGATTCACGCCAAGCTGACCCTGGTGGTGCTGCTGATCGGCTACCACCACATGTGCGGCGCGCAGGTAAAACGCTTCGCCCGTGGCGAGAACACCCGCAGCCATGTCTTTTATCGCTGGTTCAATGAAGTGCCGGTTCTGATATTGCTGGCTATCGTAATTCTGGTCGTGGTCAAGCCGTTCTAACTTCATAACAGCATCACACCTCGGGGGATT
The DNA here is from genome assembly GCF_023063025.1 of Pseudomonas sp. YL2. Taxonomy (NCBI): domain Bacteria; kingdom Pseudomonadati; phylum Pseudomonadota; class Gammaproteobacteria; order Pseudomonadales; family Pseudomonadaceae; genus Pseudomonas; species Pseudomonas sp. YL2. The sequence continues at coordinate 6,370 of NZ_JAJSLU010000034.1, forward strand.
TCCAATGTCGCTGCCCGCTTTGCTCGAACAACGTCTGCGCTTGCCGATAGTGGCGGCGCCGATGTTCCTGATCTCCAACCCGGAGCTGGTGCTCGCCTGCTGCCGTAACGGCGTGGTTGGCAGCTTCCCGGCGCTGAACCAGCGTGAAAGCAGCGGCTTCAAGGCCTGGCTGGAGGAGATTGAAGCGGGCCTGGCGACACTGGACAACCCGGCGCCGTATGCAGTGAACCTGATCGTGCACAACAGCAATCCGCGCCTGCAGGCGGATCTGAACATCTGCGTCGAGCACAAGGTGCCGATTGTCATCACCAGCCTCGGCGCAGTGAAGGAACTGGTCGATGCCGTGCACAGCTATGGTGGACTGGTGTTCCACGACGTGACCACGCGCCGGCATGCCGAGAAAGCCGCCGAAGCCGGAGTCGACGGGTTGATCGCGGTTGCGGCAGGCGCCGGCGGCCATGCCGGCACCTGGAGTCCGTTTGCACTGATCGCCGAGATCCGTGAGTTCTTCGATAAAACCCTGCTGCTTGCCGGGTGTCTGAACCACGGCCATGAGATTTTGGCCGCACAGCTGCTTGGCGCGGATTTGGCCTACTTCGGTACGCGATTTATCGGCACCACCGAAAGTCATGCGCCTGACGCCTATAAGGACATGCTGCTGACGGCCAAGGCGGCGGACATCATTCATACTCCTGCAGTCTCCGGAGTACCGGCCAGCTTCATGCGCCAGAGCCTGGAGGCGGCGGGTTTCGACATGGCCGCGCTGCAAGGCAAGGGCGAAGTCAATTTCGGTGACAAGCTCAAACCGATCAACGACGAAGCCAAGGCCTGGAAGACCGTGTGGTCGGCCGGCCAGGGCGTAGGCCAGATCGACGACCTGCCGAGCGTCGACCAGTTGATCGCCCGGCTCGACGCGGAATATCGTCAGGCGCTGGAACGCGCGGCGCAGTTGCCCAAACGCTGGCCACGCTGAGAAAAATCAAGCCAGTCATCGACCGACTGGCCTTACACTTGCTGACCTTCAATTCATTCGCGACAAGGATGCCTCGGCCATGAGCGAACCTCGCTACAAGATCGTTTTCGACGGTGCTCTACAGCCCGGTGTCGATCTCACCACCGCCAAGCTCAATCTGGCGGCCCTGTTCAAAAGCGATGTTGCCGCCATCGAGCGCCTGTTCAACGGCAGCACCGTCGCTCTCAAACGCGACCTGACCCACAGCGATGCGCAGACTTATCTGCAAGCACTGAGCAAGACCGGGATCGACGCACGGATCGAAAGCGAAACGGCGATCGAACTGAGTCTGTCGGACGTGCATGAACAACCGGCGACTTTCAACGAACCCGCATCACCCTATGCGCCACCTCGGGCCAACGTCGGCGAAAACCTGCCAGCATTCGCAGTGCTCAAGCCCTTCAGCGTCGAAGGCCGGATCGGTCGTCTGCGGTTTCTGGCCTGGACGATGGTGCTGAGTCTGGTGACTCTGCCGATCGTGGGCATATTCGCCCTGCTCGCTCTCGGACTGGTCAGTGGCGACTCCACCACCGGCCTGATCATTGGCGGGATATTCGCGTTCTTCCTGTTCCTCGGCTTCATCATTGTCAGCATTCTGTTCAGCGTACAGCGCCTGCACGATATCGGCTGGTCCGGCTGGCTCTGGCTGCTGAACCTGGTGCCGTTCGTGGGCAGCTTCTTCCCGCTGGTGATCATGGTCGTGCCGGGCAACACCGGCGCCAACCGCTACGGCCCGCCACCGCCACCCAACAGCACCGCGGTCAAAGTGCTGTGCTCGTTGTGGATCGTATTCTTCGCCCTGGTATTTGCCGGTGGCATGCTCGGCGGTATCTCGGCGATCCAGCAGGAATACGAAAGCAACCTTGAGAGCAGCTACGAAAGCGGCTCGGTCACCACCGATGAAGTCGAGGTCGAGACTGAACCGGCGAATTCCGTGGACGATGCAGCCGAAGCGGCTCCGGCCCCTGTAGACTCTGCGAAAGAATGAACAACGCTCCCCGCCGTGACACCTGCGTCGCTGGCGCGGAGCTGTTGCGATGGAGAATTGCATGACCCGTTACGCTCTGATCACCGGCGCCTCCAGCGGCATCGGCCTGGCCATGGCCGAAGCGCTGGCCCGGCGCGGCCGCAGCCTGATTCTGGTGGCCCGCCAGCGTGATCAGCTGGAAAGTATCGCGATCGAACTGACCCAGCGCTTTGGCGTGGAGGTGTTGTTCCGCGCCTGCGACCTGGGCGAGCCATTGCGCTTGTCCGGCTTCCTGCTGGAACTGGAAGAAGGCGACCGGCAGATCGATCTGCTGGTCAATTGCGCCGGCATCGGCACCTGCGGCCCGTTCCTCGCCCAGGACTGGATGACCGAGCAGGATCTGATCGAAGTCAACATCCTCGCCCTCACCCGCCTGTGCCACGCCATCGGCAACAGCATGGCGCTGCAGGGCGGCGGACAGATCCTCAACGTCGCCTCGGTGGCGGCGTTCAATCCCGGCCCGTGGATGAGCACTTACTACGCCAGCAAGGCTTACGTATTGCACTTCTCCGAAGCGCTGCGGGTTGAACTGAAACAGAGCGCGGTCAAAGTCTCGGTACTTTGCCCCGGCCCGACCCGCACCGCATTCTTCCGCACCGCGCAGCTCAACAGCGACAAACTCAAGGACAGCAAACTGCTGATGAGTCCCGAGGAAGTCGCGCTGTACACCGTGCGTGCACTGGAGAAAAACCGCGCCATCATCATTCCGGGACGACGCAACCGCTGGCTGGCCTTCCTGCCACGCCTCGGCTCGCGCTGGCTCAATCGCACCATCGTCGGCATGGTCAACAAGGCTTACTGCCCGCGCTGAACTGTCCTACGGCAAAACACTGGGCGGGGTCATTTCCCATGCGTACACTCAGGCCAGCCCCCACAACGGAGAAAACAGCAGTGGATACTCTGTTCACCAAGATCATCAACCGGGAGATCCCGGCCAAGATCATTTACGAGGACGACCAGGTTCTGGCGTTCCACGACATCGCCCCTCAGGCACCGGTGCATTTTCTGGTGATCCCGAAGAAACCGGTGCGCACCCTCAACGACCTGACCGAAGACGACAAGGCACTGGCCGGGCACATCCTGTTCACTGCCCAGCGTCTGGCGCTGGAGCTGGGCTGCGAGGAAGGCTTCCGGGTGGTGATGAACTGCAATGAAAAAGGTGGCCAGACCGTTTATCACATTCATATGCACGTACTTGGTCAGCGCCAGATGAACTGGCCGCCGGGCTGATTCACTGCATCCGCCCCTGTAGGAGCGGGCTTGCTCGCGAAAGCGGAGTGTCTGACATTGATATTCTGAAGATGCCAACGCCTTCGCGAGCAAGCCCGCTCCCACCAAAAGCATGACCGCGTGGCAAATGACCCAGCGCAAACCTTCCCCGGCCGATTCGGTTAAACTGGCGGTCGAGATTTTTACCGGAGGTCAGCATGACAACCCAACGTCACTACTCGCCGATTGACCGTCTTCTGCTGCAAGCCGATGCCGCGATGCGTACCCTGCTGCCTTTCAGCGGCCAGCCGTACCGTCCGTCGCCTGCCATCGTGCAGCCGGATGTGCAGATGAGCGATGAAGACACCCGCCACGTCGCCGGCCTGATGCGCATCAACCACACCGGTGAAGTCTGCGCCCAGGCGCTGTATCAGGGGCAGGCGCTGACCGCCAAGTTGCCGCAGGTGCGTGCTGCCATGGAGCACGCCGCCGAAGAAGAAATCGATCACCTGGTGTGGTGCGAACAGCGCATACATCAACTGGGCAGCCACACCAGCGTGCTCAATCCGCTGTTCTATGGAATGTCGTTCGGCATCGGCGCTGTAGCTGGTCTGATCAGTGACAAGGTCAGCCTTGGCTTCGTCGCGGCCACCGAGCATCAGGTGTGCAAGCACTTGAACGAGCACCTGGAACAATTGCCGGCCGAGGACGAGAAGTCCCGGGCGATTCTGGAACAGATGCGCATTGATGAAGAACATCATGCGGAGAGTGCACTGGATGCGGGTGGTTTCCGTTTTCCGGCGCCGGTGAAGTTCGGGATGAGTCTGTTGGCGAAGGTGATGACCAAGAGTACTTATCGGATCTGATATCTGTATTGCCGCAAAGGGCCTCTTCGCGAGCAAGCCCGCTCCCACAGGATTCTGTTTTTCGGCAATAAAAAAGGCGACTACCGCACGGTAGTCGCCTTTTTTGTGCCCGGGAATCTTACGCCGGCATGTTGCGCGCGTAGAAGATTTCCAGCATTTCGTGTTTCACACGCTCGGTCACCTGAGCACGCTGTTCAGCGGACAGGTTGCTGGTGGCGTCGCCGAACAGGTAGTTATCCAGTTCGAAGTTCTTCAGCAGCATTTTGGTGTGGAACAGGTTTTCCTGGTACACGTTCACGTCGGTCATCTGATACGCGTCGCGAGTGTCTTCGGAAAGGTAGTTCTGGATCGAATTGATCTCGTGGTCGATGAAATGCTTGTTGCCTTCAACGTCACGGGTGAAGCCGCGCACACGGTAATCCACAGTCACGATGTCCGAATCGAACTGGTGAATGAGGAAGTTGAGCGCTTTCAGCGGTGAAATGACACCACAGGTCGACACATCAATGTCCACACGGAACGTCGCGATACCGGCGTCCGGATGGATTTCCGGATAGGTATGCACCGTGATGTGGCTCTTGTCGAGGTGGGCAAGGATGATTTCGGGCAATGGACCCGGGGACTCTTCGATCTGGCTGTCAGTCGGGGTCACCGGCTCTTCCGAGATCAGAATCGTGACGCTGGCACCCTGAGGCTCATAGTTCTGACTCGCGATGTTCAGAATGTTGGCACCAATGATTTCGACAACTTCCGTGAGGATCTGCGTCAGGCGTTCGGCGTTGTACTCTTGATTGATGTACTCGACGTAAGCCTGCTGGTCTTGCGGGGTTTCCGCGTAGCAGATGTCATAGATGTTGAAGCTCAAGGTCTTTGTCAGGTTATTGAACCCGTGGAGCTTGAGTTTGCTTTTCACCGTTAAAAACTCTCTATGTATGCGGCGCAGCCGCGTGATCAAGCATGCCCGTCAAGTGCGAACAACGCACCTGCGTAGGACGGTTAACACCTCTTCGCGATGGCGATTTTGGTTATCTGTTCAGGCGGATGATCCGTCGGTTGACCGATCACTGCCCTGAAAAAAGTGGCGCATTATGCAGACGTCAGCGAGGGATCGCCAGAGTCTGCACTGCTTTTATGATAGTTGAATGTCGATTCAACCGAGCTCGACGATTTCATAATCGTGAGTGATCGCCACGCCGGCCGCGCCGAGCATGATCGAGGCCGAGCAATACTTCTCGGCAGACAGTTCGATGGCGCGCTTGACCTGGGCTTCTTTCAGGCCACGGCCCTTGACCACGAAGTGCATGTGGATCTTGGTGAACACCTTCGGATCTTCGGTCGCTCGCTCGGCTTCGAGGAACGCTTCGCAGCTTTCAACCGCCTGACGCGACTTCTTCAGGATGCTGACCACGTCGAAGTTGCTGCAACCGCCAACGCCCAGCAGGAGCATTTCCATCGGGCGAACACCCAGATTACGACCACCGGCGTCCGGTGGTCCGTCCATGACCACAACATGACCGCTACCGGATTCGCCGAGGAACATGGCTTCGCCAGCCCATTGGATGCGTGCCTTCATCGCCAAGACTCCACTGTAGAAAAAAGGGTCGCCAGCTTAGCACAGGCCTTTGCTCTGGCAGCGCCCGGCGTTCCTAGGACGGATGCCTCAGCTGCGTAGGTAATTTCTCGAATTTTCGACGAAGTGTCTGGTAAGCTGGCGCCAATTCGCTGGCGCCAATTGTCAGCCTGTGTAGCGACCGCCTTCAGCGCCTCATAAAAAAATCAAACATCACCGTGCAGTCTTTTCGGGATACAACCATGGTTGCTATTACCCCCACACCCAAAATCAAGAACCTCGACAAGCTGTTGATGCACTGCCAGCGTCGTCGCCATGCGGCCAAGAGCAACATCATCTGCGCCGGCGATCGCTCGGACACGCTGTACTTCATCATCAAAGGTTCGGTCACCATCTTGATCGAAGATGACGACGGCCGCGAAATGATCATCGCCTACCTCAACGCCGGGGACTTCTTCGGCGAGCTGGGTCTGTTCGAACAGGCAGGCCAGGAACAGCAACGCAGCGCATGGGTGCGGGCCAAGGTCGAATGCGAAATCGCCGAAATCAGCTACGTGAAGTTCCGCGAACTGTCGCAGCAGGATCCAGACATTCTTTACGTCCTCAGCGGACAAATCGCCCAACGTCTGCGCAATACCACGCGCAAGGTCGGCGACCTGGCGTTCTTCGACGTTACCGGTCGCGTGGCCCGCTGCCTGCTGGAGCTGTGTAAGCAGCCCGACGCAATGACTCACCCTGACGGCATGCAGATCAAGGTAACCCGTCAGGAAATCGGCCGAATTGTCGGTTGTTCGCGGGAGATGGTCGGTCGCGTGCTCAAGGATCTTGAAGAACGCAACCTGGTCGATGTGAAAGGCAAGACCATGGTGGTCTTCGGCACGCGCTAAGCGCGCAAAATCAGGCGCTGTAGACCTGCGCCAGCATCAGACGAAACAGCTCATCCAGACGCGCCAAAGCCGTTGGCGCGACGAACTTCTCATGCAGGGCGATGTGGCTTTCGGCGCGCACCCGCTGCTCCAGACCGCAAGCCTCGTTGAAGCGATTGACCGCTGCAACCATCGACTCGCGCTCGTTATCCATCAGCATCGCCCCGTGCACCAGCCCCACCGGACGCTGCCCGCCCTGACTCTGGCGCCAGCGCTGAGCGGTGCCGACCATCTTGCGGCCGTCGAGATTGACGTTGAAACGACCGTCGCAGAACGCGCCGTCGATTTCGCCCAACGACGACACACCACCCAACTCATCGAGCAATTCACAGATCGGATCACACAGGCGCCGGTAACCGGTTTCGATGCGGTTCAGATCGCCCTCGCTGCGGGGCGGGGCGTAAACCAATGCGATGTTGATGGTTGAAGCGGATTGCGGGACCGGTTCACCGCCGGTTTCCCGCAGCAAGACTGGCCAGCCGGCAGCGGCGGACACTTCGCAGGCATGCTCGAAACCAGGCAGACGATTGAGGCGGCGCGGCATGACCAGGGCGCGATCACTGGGTTGCCAGAACAGCAGGCCGAATTCGGCGTCGCCGGCGCAGACCGAGGCCAACAGGTCTTGTTCGGCTTGCAGGCCGGCCTCGATGGTCAGGAAGGTGGGCAGCGACATGGAGGGCTCCGGCAGATCTGGAATCTTTAGGGATTTTGAGGGCCTCTTCGCGAGCAGGCTCACTCCTACAGGGGGAACGCATTCCAAGTGTAGGAGTGAGCCTGCTCGCGATGGCGTCTAGCCGGTCTGACTGAGTCAGTCGAGGGTCGAACCGCTGACCGGCACGCCACGCTCCGGGAAGAACAGGCGCTGCAGTTCGGTGCCCGGGCTTTCCGCGCGCATGAACGCTTCGCCCACCAGGAACGCATAAACGTCGCTGATTTCCATCAACTCGACATCTGCACGGTTGAGGATGCCGCTCTCGGTAATCACCATACGGTCGCGCGGAATACGCGGCAGCAGGTCGAGGGTGGTTTCCAGGCTGACGTCGAAGGTGTGCAGGTTGCGGTTGTTGACCCCGACCAGCGGCGTGTCGAGGGTTTTCAGCGCGCGTTCCAGCTCATCGCCGTCATGCACTTCCACCAGAACATCGAGACCGACGCCTTTGGCGACCGAGGCCAGCTCAGCCATTTTCACGTCGTCCAGTGCGGAGACGATCAACAGCACGCAGTCGGCGCCCAGTGCGCGGGCTTCGACGATCTGGTACGGATCGATCATGAAGTCCTTGCGGATTACAGGCAGTTTGCAAGCGGCGCGGGCCTGTTGCAGGTAGGCATCGGCGCCCTGGAAGTAGTCGATATCGGTCAGTACGGACAGACAGGTCGCCCCGCCCTTCTCGTAGCTCTTGGCAATGTCGGCAGGCACGAAGTTCTCGCGGATCACGCCTTTGCTCGGCGAAGCCTTTTTGATTTCGGCGATCACCGCCGGCTGCTTCTTCTTGGCCTGCGCCAGCAATGCCTGGGCAAAACCACGGGGTGCATCGGCCGCCTTGGCCAGACTTTCCAGCTCGCTCAGGCTGACGCGAGCGCTACGCTCGGCGACTTCCTGGACTTTGCGCGCCAGAATGTTTTCCAGAACCGTCGGTACACTCATCCCTCATTCTCCACTTTGAATACCGCGGTAAAGGCACCCAACTCCTCGAGTTTTTCCCGAGCAAGACCGGTGTGCAGTGCGTCGTGCGCAAGCGCCACGCCTTCTTTGAGACTGGTCGCCAGGTCAGCCGCGTACAGCGCCGCACCGGCATTGAGCACAATCATTTCGGCAGCCTTCTGGCCGTTTTCGGTCTTGCGCTTGCCCAGCGCATCGCGAATCAGCGCCAACGACGCTTCCGGGCCTTCGACCGACAGACCGTGCAGGCTCTGGCTCTTCATGCCCAGATCTTCCGGCTCGACCCAATATTCGGTGATTTCGTTGTTCTTCAGCTCAGCCACAAAAGTCGGCGCGGCAAGACTGAACTCGTCCAGACCGTCCTTCGAATGCACCACCAGTACGTGCTTGCTGCCCAGGCGCTGCAAGACTTCGGCCAATGGCCGGCACAGCGCAGGCGTAAACACGCCCACCACCTGATGTTTGACACCGGCCGGATTCGTAAGCGGGCCGAGCATGTTGAACAGCGTACGCAGGCCGAGATCGCGACGCGGGCCGGCGGCGTACTTCATGGCTTTGTGGTGAGTCTGGGCAAACATGAAACCGATGCCGACGTTGTCGATGCAACGGGCAACCTGCACCGGCGTCAGGTTCAGGTAGATACCGGCCGCCTCCAGCAAGTCGGCGCTGCCGCTCTTGCCCGACACCGCACGGTTGCCGTGCTTGGCCACGGTACAACCGGCTGCCGCGACGACAAACGCGGACGCCGTCGACACGTTGAAAATGTTCGCACCGTCACCGCCGGTACCGACCACGTCGACCACACCGTCGAGGGTCTTGAGTTCGACCTGATCGGCCAGCTCACGCATCACCGAAACGGCGCCGACGATTTCATCGATGCTCTCGCTCTTCATGCGCATGGCCATCATGAATGCGCCGATCTGCGCCTCGGTGCATTGACCGGTCATGATTTCGCGCATCACGTCACGCATTTCTTCGGTGCTGAGGTCGAGGTGTTCGACGATACGGCTCAGGGCTGTCTTGATATTCATGGGAAGTCCTTAGCGCGTGCCGCCGGTTTGTTTGAGGAAGTTGGCAAACAGTTCATGGCCCTGCTCGGTCAGGATCGATTCAGGGTGGAACTGTACGCCCTCAATGTTCAGGGTCTTGTGCCGCAGGCCCATGATTTCGTCGACTGAACCATCATCGTGCTGCGTCCACGCGGTCAGCTCAAGGCACTCGGGCAAAGTATCGTGCTTGACGATCAGCGAGTGGTAGCGGGTAACCGTCAGCGGATGATTCAGACCGGCGAAAACGCCCTTGTCCTCATGGAATACCGGGCTAGTCTTACCGTGCATCACCTGACGGGCACGCACTACATCGCCGCCAAAGGCCTGACCGATGGACTGATGGCCCAGGCACACGCCAAGGATCGGCAGTTTGCCGGCGAAGTGTTTGATGGCTTCGATGGAGATGCCGGCTTCGGTCGGCGTACACGGGCCTGGGGAAACCACGATGCGCTCCGGGTTGAGCGCTTCGATTTCGGCGATGGTCAGTTCGTCGTTGCGCACGACTTTGACCTCGGCACCCAGCTCGCCGAGGTACTGCACAACGTTGTAAGTAAAGGAGTCGTAGTTGTCGATCATCAGCAACATGGCGTTTCGAACCTCTTGAATTCTGACTTGAAGACAGCCTTCGAATGACTTGCCCGCAGGGCGCTGCACGATGTCGGACGCGCAGGTGGCGTCGGCACAGCGGCATTTCAAACGGGTAAGGAAGGCAAAGCGATACAGATCCGGCCGGGCCGGCAGAAAAGATTCAGGCGCGCCAACGCCAACGGGCGTGTGCCTTGATGACTTGATCCAGAAGTTTGCTGACGATCAACACGGGGAAGGTCTCGTTCATACGTTCCGGCACAGTAACTTAGCTGGACGGAGCGTGCAATATGGCGGGGCTGACGGGGGACAAAACTAAGGGAGGCTTCGCGACCGATGGCAAAACGCCGGGAGTTTTTGGTACTGTCGTTTCGTTCACCTACAACAATAAATAAACGGACTTGCTCATGATCAAACAGACGTTGTTTGTACCGCTCGCCGGTTGCCTGCTCGCCATGGCTTGCGCCCAGGCCTACGCAGCACCCGCGCCCTACTCCAACTTCATCGTGTTCGGCGATAGCTTGAACGACGCCGGAACCTTCAGGGACAGCGGCGGCCCGGCCGGCGCCACGCAGCGCTACACCAACCGCACCGGCCCGCTGTACAAGGACGGCACTGGGGAAAACCGCGACCTCAACGCCACCCAGATCATCGGCGGCAAACTCGGTTTCAGCCCGGATCAGACCGCGTCCTCGTCATCGGCCGTGCGTGCCGGCGAAGGTTTGGCCGATGGCAACAACTGGGCGGTGGGCGGTTACCGTACCGACCAGATTCTCGACTCGATCACCACCCAGTCCGCCACCGGCGAACGCACCCGCAGCGGTTACCTGCCGTCGAACGGCTTCCGTGCCGACCCGAACGCGCTGTATTACCTGTCGGGGGGCGGCAACGATTTCCTTCAAGGCCGCGTACTCAGTCTCGATCAGGCCAGCGCCGCAGCCGATCGCCTGGCCGACAGCGCCCGCACGCTGCAAGGCGCCGGCGCCAAATACATCATGGTCTGGCTGCTGCCGGACATCGGCCTGACCCCGGCCATCAACGGCTCGCCGCTGCAGGGTTTCACCTCGCAGCTCAGCGCCCAGTTCAACACCGAGCTGGTCAGCCAGCTGCAGGGCATCAACGCCGAAATCATTCCACTGAACATTCCGGTGCTGCTCAAAGAAGCCTTCGCCAACCCGGCGCAGTTCGGCCTCGCGACCGACCAGAACCTGACGGCCACCTGTTTCAGCGGCAACAGCTGCACCGAGAACGCCCGATATGGCATCAACAGCGCCACACCGGATCCGACCAAGTTGATCTACAACGACTCGGTGCACCCCACCGAGGCCGGCCAGCGCTTGATTGCCGACTACGCCTATTCGCTGCTGGCTGCTCCTTGGGAACTGACCCTGCTGCCGGAAATGGCCCAAGGTTCGCTGCGCGCGCATCAGGATGAACTGCGTAATCAATGGCTGGCCGATTGGGAAAACTGGCAAGCCGTGGGCCAATGGCGCGCCATCGTTGCCGGTGGCGGGCAACATCAGGACTTCGACAGCCAGCACAGCGCCGCCAGTGCAGATGGCAACGGCTACAACCTGAACATCGGCGGCAGCTATCGCGTCAACGAAGCCTGGCGCGTCGGTTTGGCCGCAGGTTTCTATCACCAGAAACTCGAAGCCGGCGACGCCGATTCGGAATACAAGCTCAATTCCTACATGGGCACCGCGTTCGCCCAGTATCAACAAAACCGCTGGTGGGGCGATCTGGCGATGACTGCCGGCAAACTCGACTACGACAGCCTCAAGCGTAAATTCCAGCTTGGGGTCAACGAGCGCGGAGAGAAAGGCAATACCGACGGTTACGTGCTGGCGATCAGCGGCCGCCTCGGCTACGACATCGCGCAGCAGGCCAGCAGCCCGTGGCACCTGTCGCCGTTCGTCAGCGCCGACTTTGGCAAGACCGAAGTCGATGGCTACTCGGAAAAAGGCGCTGACTCCACGGCGCTGACTTTTGACGACCAGTCGCGCAACTCGCGGCGTCTGGGCGTGGGTATCCAGGGCAAGTACCAGATCACCGCGCAGACTGAAGTGTTCGGTGAGTTCGCTCACGAACGTGATTACAACGATGACCGTCAGGATCTGACCATCAACCTCAACAGCTTGCCGGGCAACCGTTTCACGCTCGAAGGCTACGAGCCGCAGACCAACCTCAATCGCCTGAACCTGGGCGTGAGCCACAAGCTCACGCAGGACCTGGCGTTGCGCGCCAGCTACAACGTGCGCAAGGATGATGACTTTACCCAGCAGGGGGTGAACGTCGGGGTCAGTCTCGATTTCTGATCTGTAGGCATAAAAAACGGAGGGGCCCCCCCGGGGCCCCCGTTTTTTTTGGTGGTGACCAACCCAAAGGGGGGGGGGGGTGGCTGCGGGAGCGGGGGGTT
>NZ_JAJSLU010000035.1:0-7081 GCF_023063025.1 Pseudomonas sp. YL2
CAATACGACGCCTACGGCAAGGTGTCGGCGATCACCCTCGCGGGCGAGGACTACCTGGACCAGCCGCTGCGGTTTCAGGGGCAGTATTTCGATGCGGAAAGCGGGCTGCATTACAACCGGCACCGGTATTACGACCCGAGGCTGGGGCGGTATCTGACGCCGGATCCGGTGAAGCTCGCAGGTGGGTTGAATCAGTACCAGTACGTGCCGAATCCGACGGGGTGGGTGGATCCGTTGGGGTTGACGTCGAACTGCCCGCCGCCGAATAGGCCTGGGTGTAAGGTGCCGGGTGGGGCGAGTGAGGCTAAGGTAGATAAGGGAGAGCCGGCGCTACCGAAGATGTCAGCGCAGGAGCGGCGCGCGAGAATTGACGAATTGGCAGAGCGGATCGCTCATAAAGAATTGAAACAAATGGAGCTTACCAATACCAAGGCGCATTTCTTACAAAAGCATGGTGCTCAGACCACTTTGGCAGCGCAACTTGAACGGGTGCAACATGCCAAGAATCCCACCACAGGTAAAGTGGAGATGAGGATAAATAGGAAAACCAAGTCAAAAGAGCCAAGTATCCCTCGCGCAGCAACAAGATTTGTTAGCCATAGAGATCAATTGAACGCGATAAATCGTGCGCAGCTTATATTCCGTCGTACCGGTAGCCTAGCTCTCTCGTCATTGCCTGTAGAAATGGGCAGAAAGGTAGGTGAAGGATATAAGAGTAAGCGGTTGGAGTATGTGGAGACCACAAAGACTGTTGTTATTCTTGATGTTAACGGCAATCCAATAACAGCATATACGGATTACTAGATAATGAAGGTTAAACCAAGTATCTCAATATTGACAGGCTTCTTGTTTTTGTTTGATATTGATTATCCTCATGAGGAGTCAGTTGAAGAGCTTATTTGCTTGGCAGATGTTAACGATTATTCGGAGCTTTCGAAAGTTTTCGACATTGTGGTGAGGCCGGATTTTTTAAATTACTCAGAGGATGATAGGTGCTGGCTAATTGAAACTATCAGTTTCTTTTTGAACGAAAATGATTCGTTTAAAGCGGTTTTTGAAAAAAGAAGCTTTTTGTTTTCCGACGAAATAGAGGACGGACGATTTTTTATGAGTACTCTGTTGGGGCGGCTTCAGGCATATCAGCAAGAAATGATTGGGGTTGAATAGGGTTGAAAGTTTTTGAAGAAACAAAACGTGAACTTCTGATTGAACGTATGGACGATGCTGGGTGCGTCTTCAATTTTATAGTCTTCGAACTTGAGTCGGAAGTAATAGTTGATGAATCTGTTCATCGGCGAGCTTTGGTTGGTCTGCATAAACAACTTATGAGCGAAGCGTTGGATGGGCATGCTCAGTTAATTAAAAATCCAGAGTATGCGGGTAATAGTGCTCCAGAAATAAGCTGGGAGCTTGAGAAGGCAGTTCCAACACTGTTAAGTGATGAAGAGTTGAAAAATTTAATGTTGACAGAGGATTATGTGCGCGGGCCTCTAGCACTATACGGACATTTCCGTGAGCCACCGTACGGCACGAAATTTAAGGGCGGAGAACGGGAAGCTCAGGAGCTTTTTCATGAGTGGAGAATTGCTATCGGACTTGAAGAGAATAGCGGGGTCACGGCAATAAATTGGGTGAAAGGAATCAATACGACATGGGTTGATCGCGAGGATGCGATCCCTGGAAGGGAATCGTGGAGTAATTATTTTGATAGTGGCTTGGAGTGGTGGGGAATATGGTGTATGACGATTTGGAACCCGGAGCGGCGCACGATAAGTGCACTAATAGCAAGTACTACTGACTAATTTTATGGACTGCCCTTCGCGAGCAAGCCGCTCCCACAGGGATCTGTGTCGTATGGGGAGTCAGCGTTGGCCAATCAGTTGCGGCGGTTGCAGGTCAGCAGCATCGAGACTATCAATCACATGCACGCTATACCCCGGAACATTCTTCGCATGGTGTTTCGCCTGCGAAGCCATCTCCGCCAGCTGACTCGCGTCCAGTTCTGCGCAGGCTTCTGGATGCAGGTGGACGACGCCGATGGACAGTGACAACAAGGGAAACTCCTGCCGCACACCCTGACGATTCGGCGCGATAAAGCAACCAGCTTCAAGATGCTCAGGGCGATAGAAGCGCCGGCATTGGCTCTGGAAGTCGTCGAGCAGTTGGTTGAGGCGTTTGCGCCAGTCTTCCGGGCCGAGTACCAGAAGGAAGTCGTCGCCGCCGATGTGGCCGACGAAGTCGCGGGAAGGGTCGACGCGTTCGTTCAGACATTGCGCCAGGCACAGCAGGACTTCGTCGCCACGGCCGTAGCCGTAGATGTCGTTGAAGGGTTTGAAGCTGTCGATGTCGACGTAGCAGATGATCGATTCACGGCCCTGTTGCAGCAGGCGGGTCAGGCATTGCTGGATCGGCACGTTGCCGGGTAGCAGGGTCAGCGGGTTGGCGTAGCGTGCCTGCTGGATTTTCAGTTCGGTGATCAGTTTGAGCACGTCGATCACCCGACCGAGGCCGAGATAACCGCCGTTGAGGGTGATGATGAAATCTTCTTCGATGCGCTGCCGGGCGCGGCTGGTGATCAGGCGGCTGACCTGTTGCAGCGACTGGCTCATTTCCACGGCGAGGAAGTCGTCGTTCATCAGGCGGCTGATCGGTTTGCGTGCGAACAGGTCGGTGGCGAACGGTTTGAGCAGCGCGTCGGACAACGAATGGCGATGGACGATGCCGCACGGCTGGCCCTGTTCGTCGAGCACCGCCAGTGAGTTCAGATTGGCCTGGCGGCGGAAGGCTTCCAGTACGGTGGCAGTCGGTGTGTCGCGATGCACCGCCGGTTGGTCGTTGAGCAGGGCGCTGAGGTCGCTGCCTTCGTCGTTCAACGCCACGGTGCTGCTGTCGTGTTTCGGCATCAGGGCCCGGGCATCGCGGGGTGGATGCTCCTGAGGGCGAGCGAGCAGGTAACCCTGCACCAGATCGACGCCCATCTCGGTCAGCACTGCCAGTTCTTCCGGCAATTCGATACCCTCGGCAATCACCTGCGCCCGCGAGGCCTTGGCGATTTGCAGGATCGAGCCGACGAACTCGCGTTTCAACGCATCCTGATGAATGCCGTCGATGAAGTGGCGGTCGATCTTCACGTAATCCGGACGCAGCTCCGACCACAGGCGCAGGCTTGAATAGCCGGCACCCAGATCATCCAGTGCGATGGAAAAGCCCATCGCCCGATAGTGATGCAGGGCGGTTTGCAGCAACTGGAAATCGTCGATTGGCGTCTGTTCGGTGAGTTCGATCACCACTTGACTCGGTGGGATGCCGAAGTCTTGCAGCAGTTGCAAGGTCCGCCCCGGTTGGTGCGCGGCTTCGAGCAGGGATTCCGGTGAAACGTTGAGGAACAGCTTGCCCGGCAGTTGCTGCTCGTTGAAACGACGGCAGGCAGACTGGCGGCAGGCAATCTCCAGTTCGCTCAAGCGGCCGGCTTGACGCGCCACGGCGAACAACGCGATAGGCGAGTGCAGAGGGCTGTTGGACGGGCCGCGGGTGAGAGCTTCGTAGCCGAGAATGCGACGCTCGGAGAGACAGATGATCGGCTGGAACAGGCTGTGCAAACCGCTTTGAGTCAGGATCGAGCTCAAGGCACTCAGCTGTTCGGTCGTGGTCATGGCAATCTCTGGCGATAAAAAAAGGACTGGGAGCGCTCTTGCTTGAAGAGGCGCTCCCAGTCCTTTATTTCACGACAGAATGATGACTGTTTGATGACGCTCCGGGGAGCGTCACCACTAAATTGCCATCATCTTACTTCTTGGCCACCTGATTGCTCAGCTTCAGGTAATCCAGCAGCACGCGCCCGGTTTCGCTCAGGTAGGCGTCGTCTTCTGGTTTGACCTTGTCCGGCTCAGCCGCAGCCAGCGCGTCTTCATCTTCTTTCTTCAGCTCTTTGAGCGGTTCTTCGCCTTTGGCTTTGCGACGGATGTTTTCCATGGCCAGTTGCTTGGCATCGATGTCCGCATGCTGGGCACGACGGTCGGCTTCATTGAGGCTGACGGTTTTCTCTTCCATCAGCTTCTGCGCCAGGGCCAGCTTGTCACGGATGAACACGAACTCGGCATCTTTGGCGCTGCGTGCGTCATGCTCGGACTTGAGCTGCGCCAGGTACGGCTTGAACGGATCGGAGGCCGGCTTGATCGCTGCCTTGATGGTGTCCCACGGCATGGCTTCCGGCAGGGCGCTTTCGCCGATTTCCTTGGTGTCGATGATCGACGGGTAGTCGATGTCCGGCAGTACGCCCTGATGCTGGGTGCTCTGCCCGGAAACCCGGTAGAACTTGGCCAGGGTCAGTTTCAGTTCGCCATGGTTCAGCGGCTGAATGGTCTGCACGGTGCCTTTGCCGAAGGTCTGGCCACCGATGATCAATGCACGATGGTAGTCCTGCATGGCGCCGGCGAAGATCTCCGAAGCCGAGGCGGACAGGCGGTTGACCAGCAGAGCCATCGGGCCTTTGTAGAACGCGCCCGGGTTTTCATCTTCCAGTACATCGACGCGGCCATCGGCGTTACGCACGAGTACGGTCGGGCCCTTGTCGATGAACAGGCTGGTCAGCTCGGTGGCTTCCTGCAGAGAACCGCCGCCGTTGTTGCGCAGGTCGATGACCACGCCGTCGACTTTCTCTTTCTGCAGTTCGGTCAGCAGTTTCTTGACGTCACGGGTGGTGCTCTTGTAGTCCGGATCACCGGCACGGAACGCCTTGAAGTCGAGGTAGAACGCCGGGATCTCGATGATGCCGAGCTTGTAGTCCTTGCCGTCCTGTTTCAGGTTCAGCACGGACTTTTTCACCGCCTGGTCTTCAAGCTTCACCGCTTCGCGAGTGATCGGCACGATCTTGCTGGTCTGGTCGTTCGGCGCATTGCTGGCCGGAATCACTTCCAGGCGCACCACGGTGCCTTTCGGGCCGCGGATCAGCTTGACCACTTCGTCCAGGCGCCAGCCCACCACGTCGACCATCTCTTTGTTGCCCTGGGCAACGCCGATGATCTTGTCGGCCGGTGCAACCTGCTTGGTCTTGTCGGCCGGGCCTGCCGGCACCAGACGCACGACTTTCACTTGATCGTTGTCGCTCTGCAACACGGCGCCGATGCCCTCCAGGGACAGGCTCATGTTGATGTCGAAGTTCTCCGCGTTATCCGGCGACAGATAGTTGGTGTGCGGGTCGTAGGACATGGCGAAGGTGTTGATGTACGCCTGGAAGATGTCTTCCGCGCGAGTCTGGTCCAGGCGCGCCAACTGGTTCTTGTAGCGCTTGGTCAGGGTTTCCTGGATCTGCTTGGAATCCTTGCCGGCGATCTTCTGCCGCAGCACTTCGTCCTTGACGCGTTTGCGCCACAGGTCGTCGAGTTCAGCGGTGGATTTGAGCCAAGGGGCGTCCTTGCGATCGATCAGCAAGGTTTCCTTGGTGGTGAAGTCCATCTTGTCGACGCCCTTGTTCAGCTCCGCAATGGCGAAGTCCAGACGCGCCTTGACGCGGTCCAGATAGCGCTTGTAGATGGTGAACCCGGCGTTGAGGTCGCCGCTTTTGAGGAAGTCGTCGAACTGGGTCTTCCACTTGTCGAATTCGGCGATGTCGCTGGCCATGAAGTAGCTGCGCGACGGGTCCAGCAGCTTGATGTAGCTGTCGTAGATGATCACCGAGCGCGCATCGTCGAGCGGCGGCTTGCTGTAGTGGTGACGCTTGAGCAACTCGACGACGTTGAGGCTGGCGATCACTTCGTCGCGATCCGGCTGCAACTTGTCCCAGCTGTTGGCTGCGAATGTAGTGCCCGACACCGGCAACAAGCCGATACCGATGAAAAGAGCGAGGGCGGTGCTGGGGAGCAAATGCTTCATGCTGATTCGACGCGGGGACAATTGATAACGCATATTAGGCCGTCTTTGAAGTCGCCGGTTCTACGAGAGCCGGTCGCATAATGCAAAAAGCCCGGCGCTACAGCTTCGGGCTCAGTCCAGACTCACTATGGAGGCACTGTGAAGGCATTGCAAGGCGTTGAAGGTCAAGTGGCATGGCTTGAAGAGCCGAGTCCGGTGTGTGATGCAGGACAAGTGCGCATTCGCGTGGCGGCTGCGGGCCTCAATCGCGCCGATTTATTACAGAAAGCCGGGCTTTATCCACCGCCGCCGGGCGCCAGTCAGGTGCTCGGTCTGGAGTGTTCCGGGGTGATCAGTGAAGTCGGCGCCGGCTCGTCCTGGCAGGTCGGCGACCGGGTCTGCGCCTTGCTGGCCGGGGGCGGAATGGCCGAGGAGGTGGTGGTCGATGGACGGCACGTGCTGCCGGTGCCCGAGGGCGTTTCGTTGATCGAGGCCGCGGCATTACCCGAGGTTTATGCAACGGTCTGGCTCAACGTGTTTCAACTGGCGGCGCTGAAACCCGGCGAGAAGGTTCTCCTGCACGCCGGGGCCAGTGGAATTGGTTCAGCCGCCATTCAGCTGTGCAAGGCGTTCGGCAATCCCTGTTGGGTCAGCGTCGGGTCGGCTGAGCGATTGGCCTACTGTGAGGCGCTGGGAGCCCAGGGCGGCGTGGTGCGCACCGATGATCTGGAAAGCCTGCGCGACTTCGGGCCGTTTGACGTGATCCTTGATCCGGTCGGCGGCAACTATGCGGCACTGAACCTCAAGCTGACGGCGCTGGACGGGCGCTGGGTCTTGATCGGCTTGATGGGCGGGCGTGAGGCGAAACTGGATCTGGCACAGGTTCTGGCCAAGCGCGTGCAATTGCTTGGTTCGACGTTGCGCAGTCGTGATGATCAGTTCAAGGCCGACCTGTTCAGCGACTTGAGCCAGCATGTGTGGCCGCTGTTTGCCGAAGGGCGGTTGAGTCCGCAACTGGCAAAAGCCTTCCCGGTGAAAGACGCCGAAGCGGCGTTTGCCGAGCTGGCGAGCAACAAAGTTGCCGGCAAACTGGTGCTGGTGGTCGACGAAAGCCTGACCTGAAAACACCGAAAAACCTGTGGGAGCGGGCTTGCTCCCGCGGGGGGGGGGGGAGAGAAAAAAATATCTGACGAGCCCCCCCCCTCCCGCGCGAGGCCCCCCCCCCCCATTG
>NZ_JAJSLU010000035.1:7091-11466 GCF_023063025.1 Pseudomonas sp. YL2
CGGGCGCGGGGACGAGCCGCAGCGGAACAGAACACAACCAACACACCACCTCCCCGCCCCCCCCCCCCCTCCCGCAGGCCCCCCCCTCCCACAATTGGATCTATGTTTACTTCCAGAGATGGATCGGCCAGCCGGATTTTTCGGCATGCTCCAGCAGCGCCGGATCCGGATTCACCACGTGCGGGAAATCCACCTTCAGCAACAATGGCAAATCGTTGCGTGAGTCGGAGTAGAAACTCGCGCCTTCCAGGTTCTCTTCCTCGGCATCCAGCCATTCCAGCAGGCGGGTGATCTTGCCTTCGCGGTAGGTCAGTGTGCCGACGGTCTGGCCAGTGTAAACACCGTGCGCGACATCCAGTTCGATGCCGAGAATTTCGTCGATGCCCAGGCGCTCGGCGATCGGTTTGACCAGGTGCGTGCCGGAAGCCGAGATCACCAGAATCCGGTCGCCGGCCTTGCGGTGGGCGGCGATGGTTTTGGTCGCGTCGCTGAAGATGATCGGTTCGATGAAGTCTTCCACCCATGGGCCGACCAGGTGTTCGACTTCTTCCGGGGTACGGCCGACCATCGGTTCGAGGCTGAACGCCATGAATTCTTCCATGCGCAATTTGCCATGGCTGTAGGCGTCCATCAGCTCGTTGTTCTTGCGCATGAACGACTCGGGATCGACCCAGCCCAGGCGCCCCATCTGCTCGCTCCAGAGGGTGGCGCAGTCGCCGTGGATCAGGGTTTCGTCCAGATCAAAAATTGCCAGGGCCATCAGTGCAGTTCTCTCTTCAACGTCAGCAAAGTCATCAGGCTACCTCACACAGGGCCGTCGGATCGATGGAAAGCGCCAGACGCTGACCGTCGGGATGCAGATCCGCCGCCGAGCGGTTGAGCACGTCCACCACCAGTTCCACGCCGCGCGCTTCGACCCGGTAGCGGATCACGTTGCCGAGCAGGCTGTGGCTGCGGATCTGTGCATCGAGTTCGCCATTGAGGCTCAGCTCGATGGCTTCCGGACGAATCGCGATGCGATGGTTGATCGGCCGTTGCAGCAGTTTCGAGGCGCTCTCGGCGTCGAGCAGGTTGTAGTTGCCGATGAAGCCGGCGGCGAAGATATCGACCGGCGCGGTGTAGAGGGTTTCGGCGTCGCCGCTCTGCACGATTTTCCCTTGGTTCATCAGGAAAATCCGGTCGGACATGGTCAATGCTTCTTCCTGATCGTGGGTGACGAAAATCGTGGTCAGGCCGAGTTCGCGCTGGATCTGCCGGATCTGTTCACGCAGGTGTTTGCGGATACGCGCATCCAGCGCCGACAGTGGTTCATCCAGCAGCAACAGGCGTGGGCGAGTCACCAGCGAGCGGGCGAGGGCCACGCGTTGACACTGGCCGCCGGAGAGCTGATGCGGATAACGACTGGCGAAGTCGTTGAGCTCAACCAGTTTCAGCACCTCGGCGACACGCTTGTGGCTGTCGTCGGCATTGACCTTCTGCATGCGCAGGCCGAAGGCAACGTTTTGTTCGACGGTCATGTTGGGGAACAGCGCGTAGCTCTGGAACACCATGCCGATCCCGCGTTTCTGCGGGCTCAGCGGCACGATGTCGACGCCATCAAGCAGGATCTTGCCGCCATCCACCGGCGTCAGGCCGGCAATGCAGCGCAGCAGCGTGGACTTGCCGCAACCGGAAGGGCCGAGCAGGGTGACGAATTCGCCCTTGTTGATTTCGCAGTTGATGTCGCTGAACACGGTCGTGCCCGCGTAGTTTTTCTGCAGGTGTTGGACGCTGACATAGCTCATTCGCTTTTGTCCTTGTTCAAGATGTTGGCGATCCAGGTCAGGACCAGCACGAAAAAGAAGTACGAGATCACCAGCGCACTGGTGAAGTGGCCGCTGCTGTTGCGCATGTTGTTCAGGTACACCTGCAGGGTTTCGTAGCGCGTGCCGACGAGTATGTTGGCGAACACGAACTCACCGAACAGGAACGAGAACGACAGCAGCAACGCGACCATCAGGCCCTTGCGCAGGTTCGGCAGCACCACCAGAAATGCCGCCTGAAAGGTGCTGGCGCCGAGCAGTTGCGCGGCGTCCATCAGGTCGCGCAGGTTGATCGCCTGCAGGTTGTTGGTGATCGCCCGGTACATGAACGGCAGCGCCACGGTGAAGTAGCAACCGATCAGAATCCACGGTGTGCCGACCATCGCCAGTGGCCCGGAACCGTACAGTTGCAACAGACCCACCGACGACACCACCGGCGGCACCGCGAAGGGCAGCAGGATCAGGATGTTCATCAGCGCATCGAGTTTCGGGAAGTGGTAATGCACCACGAACAGCAGCGGCAGGATCAGCACCACCGACAGCACCAGCGCGCCGACGCACACCAGCAGCGACTGGCCGAAGGCATGCAGGAAGCGCGGGTCGCTCCACAACTGGAGGTACCACTTGAAGGTGAAACCGCTGGGCAGGATGGTCGCCGACCAACTGCTGGCAATCGAGTAGATCAGCGTGCCCACCAGCGGCAGCAGCAGAATCGCGAACAGCAGATAAACCACGACGCGGTGGTAGACGCCGGCCGGGCCGGATTCAGCGCGAGACATGGTAGCTCCTCTTCAACAGCAGTTGATGCACGACGGTGACGATGGTCATCAACGCCACCAGCACCACGGCCAGGGCACTGGCGAGATTCGGATCGAGGGAAATATCCCCGGAAACCATTGCCGCGATGCGGATCGGCAGCACGTTGAAGTTGCCGGTGGTCAAGGCGTACACCGTGGCGTAGGCGCCGAGGGCGTTGGCCAGCAGGATCACGAAGGTGCCGAGCAGGGCCGGGGTCAGCACCGGCAGACCGATGTGACGCCAGAACTGCCAGCCGTTGGCGCCGAGCAGCGCGGCGGACTCGCGCCAGTCTTCACGCAAGGCGTCGAACGCCGGGTACAGCAGCAGCACGCCGAGGGGAATCTGGAAGTAGGTGTAGAGGATGATCAGACCGGTTTTCGAGTACAGGTTGAAGTCCTGAATGACCCCGGCCTGCTTGAGCATGATGGTGATGCTGCCGTTGAAGCCGAGCAGGATGATGAACGCGAAGGCCAGCGGCACCCCCGCGAAGTTGCTGGTCATGTTGGCGAAGGCATTCACGAAGTTGCGCAGTTTCGAGTCGACCCGGCGCAACGAATACGCACCGAGCACGGCGATGATGATGCCGAATACGCTCGACCAGAAACTGATCTCCAGGCTGTACTGAATCGCCTGCAAATAGAACTTCGAGCTGAAGATCTTGCTGAAGTTGGCGAAGCCCCAGCCGAACTCTTCCGATTGCAGGCTGTTGATCATCACCCAGACCAGCGGGGCGATTTCGAACACGATAAAGAACAGCGCGAACGGCACCAGACACAGGGCCGCGAGCCATTTGCCGCGAGTCATGGCGTTCACTTGAGCAGCTCCCGGCACACAGGTTTGTCGTGAGGGACGCCGAGCAGTTCGCAGACCGTGCCGCAGATATCGGTCTGCTTCGGCGCGGCCTCAGCGTTGAGGCTGAAGGCGTTGCCGAGGACGAACAGCGGCACCTGGCGCTCTTCCGGTAGCAAGCCGTTGTGCGAGCGGTCGTTGTTCATGCCGTGATCGGCAGTCACCAGCACCTGATAACCCGCGTCGAGCCAGCCTTGCAGGTAGTCGGCGAGGATGATGTCTGCCGAGCGTGCGCTGTTGCGGTATTGCGCGGAGTCGAGGCCATGCTTGTGCCCGGCGTCGTCGATGTTCATCGGGTGGATCAGCAGGAAATTCGGCGCATGGCGCAGGCGCAGGTGTTCCGCGTCGGCGAACAGGTGCGAATCCGGGTAGTGATCGTTCCAGTAGAAATGTCCGTGCTGGATCGGTAGCGCTGGATCGTCGGTATGACGGTCGCGGGCCGCTTCGAACGGCGAGCGGTTGTACAGCTCGCTGACCCAGTGATAAGCCGCTGCGGCGGTTTTCAGGCCGGCGTCGCGGGCGTAGTGATAGATGCTGCGCTGATTGGACAGGCGCGCAACGTTGTTGTGGACGATGCCGCTGTCGATCGGCGGCACGCCGGTAAGGATGCATTCGTAAAGCGGTCGGGACAGGGCCGGCAACTCGCACTCCAACTGATAGAGCGCGGCGCGTCCTGCGCCAACGTAAGCCTGCAGATGCCCCATGGCGTGCCGCGCGACCTCGTAATTGAGACCGTCGAGCACGACAAGGATGACGTTGTGCTTCATAGGGGCAAAAACTCCGCGAAAACAGGAAATTACAGATTCAACCTGGATCCCCTGTGGGCGCGGGCTTGCTCGCGGAGGGGGGGGGGCAGTCAATAAAAGGTTGACTGGTCCACCCCATTCGCGGGGAAGCCCCCCCCCCCCCTTGGGACTCCCACGGAG
>NZ_JAJSLU010000035.1:11476-14220 GCF_023063025.1 Pseudomonas sp. YL2
TCCCCGCGGGGGGCGGGGGCTTGCGCGCGAAGAGGGGGTGCCAGAAAAAAATTGTTTGGCCGACCCCCCGCTTCCGGGAGCAAGCCCGCTCCCACATTTGGATCTCCAATGGATCCAGCAGTGGGGATTTACAGGATTACTTCATCTCTACGATGACTTCTTCGTTCCACTTCTGCGGCAGGGCCTTGGAGGTTTTTTCCCAGGCGTCGGCGTCCTTGATCGGCGTGACCTTCTTGTACTGCTCGTTCGGCAGCAGCTTGGCCTTCACGTCTTCCGGCAGTTGCAGGTGTTCGGCGCGGATCGGACGAGCATTGCCGCGGGCGAGGTTGGTCTGGCCGGCGTCGCTGAAGATGTATTCGCGGGTCAGCTTGGCGGCGTTCGGGTTTTTCGCGTATTTGTTGATGATCGTGGTGTAGCCGGAAATCACCGAGCCATCCGACGGGATCAGCACCACGTAGTCATCCGGGTTGGCCATCTTGGCCTTGTAGCTCAGGCCGTTGAAGTCCCAGACCACGCCGACTTCGATCTCGCCTTTTTCCATGGTGGCGATGGTCGGGTTGGCCATCGACAGGCGACCTTGCTTGGCGATGTCTGCAAACAGCAGCAGGGCCGGCTGGATGTTTTTCTCGTCGCCACCGTTGGCCAGGGCAGCGGCCAGTACGCCGTTGGCGGCTTGCGCGGCGGTGCTTACGTCACCAATGGAAACCTTGTACTTGCCGCCCTTGAGGTCAGCCCATTTGGTCGGGACTTCGGAGCCGTGCAGCAGCTTCTTGTTGACGATGAAGGCGATGGTGCCGGTGTAGGCCAGTGCCCAGTTGCCGTCCTTGTCCTTGGCCCAGTCCGGGACTTGATCCCAGGTGCTTGGTTTGTACGGTTGCACCACGCCCTGCTTGACCGCGATCGGACCGAAGGCGGCACCGACGTCGCCGATGTCGGCGGTGGCATTGTCTTTTTCCGCGGCGAACTTGGCGATTTCCTGGGCCGAGCTCATGTCGGTGTCGATGTGTTTCAGGCCATAGGTCTTGGCCAGGTCTTCCCAGGTGCCTTTCCAGTTGGCCCAGTCATCGGGCATGCCGACGCTGTTGACGGCGCCTTCCGCTTTCGCAGCGGCTTCGAGGGTTTTCAGGTCGGTACCCGCCGCCATGGCGGCGGTGCACATTGCAATGGTCGAGCCTAACAGTGTTGCCAGGAAAAGCTGTTTCATTCCGAAGCTCCTTGGTCGTGTTCAACGCTGCGATTGCGGTTTGTGTTGGTCTAGGTCAGCAATACCTGAGCCAATTTAAGGGGGCTGGATGACACTTTGATGTCGGCGGTCGCCCGGCAGGCCTTTTATTGGCCCGGTTTCGGCGTTTGCTGGGTAAGCGTAGACCAAGGTCAAAGCCCCGGCGGACAAGGGACTTGGCCGATGTATTGCAAGTCATGAGGGCGACCGTCGGGCGGGTTTGTCATCTCTCGGTCATCTGCACTGCCTAGGCTTGCAACACATGGAAACGGCTTGCAGGCCGTACGGTTTTTGCCCCGAAACAGTGCTGGTCTAGTCCAGATAGGTAACGTTGATGCGCGATGAGGCAACAAAAGCGGTGACAGCGATTGGTCAGGTGCTGCAGGAGCAACTTGATCACGGCCTGCTCGCGCCCGGGAGCAAGTTGCCGGCCGAGCGCAAGCTCAGTGAGTTGTTCGGCACCACGCGCATTACTGTGCGTGAGGCCTTGTTGCAGTTGGAGGCGCAGGGGCAGATCTATCGCGAGGAGCGCCGTGGCTGGTTCGTTTCGCCGCCACGTCTGGCGTACAACCTGATGCAGCGCAGTCACTTTCACGCCATGGTCAGTGCGCAGGGGCGGGTGCCGTCGACCGAGGTGATTTCGGCGCGGTTGCAGCCGGCGTCGGTGGCGGTGTGTGCGTTGTTGCAGTTGCCTGCTTTGTCGAGCGTGATTCAGATTTGCCGGTCGCGGCGGATTGACGGGCGGCTGGTGTTGTATGTGGAGCATTATCTGAATCCGCAGTATTTTCCGGGGATTCTGGGATTTGATTTGAATCAGTCGATGACCGAGCTTTATGCGCGGCATTACGATTTGCACTATGGGCGGGTGCGGTTCGAGATTGTGCCGACGTCGTTGGCGGTGGATGCGGCGGCGGCTTTGCGGGTTTCTGTCGGGAGTCCGGGGTTACGGATTGCTCGGGTCAATTATGATCAGCATGAGCGGTTGATTGATTGTGATCTGGAGTTTTGGCGGCATGATGCGATTCACGTTGGTGTAGATGTTGTTTGACCTTGGCGGCCTTTGGGCCGACCAGGTTCTTGGGGTTTTGGGTGTATATCCGTTGCTTCGGGTGTTGCCGCTGACGGTTTCGCCCTTACGGCGAGTCACTTTTGCAGACGCCCAAAAGTAACCAAAACGCTGGGCCCCGGCGTACGGCCCTCGCTTAGGCTCGGGTTCCTTCGTTGCGGGGTTCATCCGGGCGCATCGCCTCCGGTTTGCTTCGCTGCACCTCCTCTCGATGTGTTCGACTTCGTCGAACGGTCGCTGCGCTCCCACCCCCGGATAACCCCCTCCACTCAGCCTGCCGATGGGGCCGGCACGGCAAGATCAAGAGCTGCAGCCGAGCTTGCGCTCATCCTGTTGAGTGGTGAAAAGCGTGCGGTCGGCTTTTGCTTTTCTGTAGGAGTGAGCCTGCTCGCGAAGGCGGCCTGACAGCCGACCAATCTCCAACTGCCTGCACCCAATCCCACTGTGGGAGCTGGC
>NZ_JAJSLU010000036.1:0-10749 GCF_023063025.1 Pseudomonas sp. YL2
CCATGACACCGATAAACATCACCATCAGCGGCGGCTCGAATCGTTCGCGCGCCTCTTTGGCGGTGCGGCGGATCTCAGCGCCGAGTGTCTTGAGGGACATGGGAGTCCTCCATCAGCTCGGCCAGCGTCATTTCCGGTACCGGCTGGCCGTCGACCACTGCAGCGCTGAGCTCGTCCATAAGTTGGCTGATCTGCCGCACAGTCTCGTCAGTAGAGGACTGCTCGGCCTGTTTCTTCAGTCGCTCCAGGAGGACGCGCCGGCTCATGGGCGGGCCTCCAGAATCGCGCGCAACTCGGCGAGCTGCTTCTCGAGCTCAGCCACCTCGATTACCCGGGCCATGCTCACGACGCTTTCAATGAGTGCCTTGCCTTGGTCTGGAGGCAAGGTGCCATCAGCAACGGCGGCAAGGATCGATCGAGCGCACGCCGGCAGGTCGGTATCATCCAGGGCGAACGTGACAGGTTCCGACACCGGTTTGAGGGGTGGCACCAGTCGTTCAAGAATGAGCCGGCAGGCTTGCATGTCGCCCTTCTTGGCGGCGGCAAGCACCTTTTTCGTTACCGCATCGGCGCCTTCTGCCAGGCGCGAGCGGATCTCCCGGGTTTGACTGGAGCGGCCGCCGGGGTTGCCAGATACGCCAGGTGCAAATGTCCCGGCCTTCGTTCTGCCGCTTTGCGTCATACAGCTGCTCCTTTCAGCTCAAGATCCTTTTCGGCCGATCCGCAGTAACCCGCGTCGACCGTGGCCAGGTGATAGGTGTTCGATGCCGGCGACGCACCGCAGCGACTTGCCAGCTGATAGCCCTTCTGGTGGTTTTCGAAGACGGCAGCGTGATAGTCCTGAGCTGGCCGGCCGTAACCGATCACCTCAGACCCGAGAGAGGCAATGCGGCCAAGCCCGGGCACGCTAGAGCACAGCTCCGGATAGATGGCGTAACCGCGATCGAGGCGGCGGGGCTGGAACCCACGCGACCGACGAAACATGAAAGCGACGGCAGCGCCGTCTCTGTCGCTCCATCCTGCATGGATCACCACCACGTCCTGATCGCCGTCAATGTCGGTAGCCTGGAGCAGCTCCTGAACCCGCGAGGCGGTATCGCTGACACCCCCGGCCGGCTCAGCCATGGCGAACCGCTCAGCCCAGTGAGCCAGGCATGGGTGCGATACGCCGATGATGATCGAGCGGTCAGGCAGGCAGGCCACGGGCTCGTTCGAGCTCAGCATGGCCGACACCGCTGTAACGGTGATGCAGACGCTCAACTGATAGCCCGGTTGAAGTTGAGCCAAGCCTCGTCGGACGCCGCCGTCTGCTTCTCGAACGCGCTGGCCACCTCGGGCTTGCCGGCAACCATCGACTCGACGGCAAACAGGTCTTGAAATGCGCCCTTGACCAGCGCCTCGGCCTTTTCCAGACCTTGGCGCAGCTTCAGCAGGTCAGGGCTGTACTTCTCCTCTGCGCGCCGGCGGAAGCTGTTGCGCTGCACGTCGTTGACGCCGGTGGTGATCTCGCGGCCAGTGAACACGGCGTGCATGATCGCGCCGTCCTTGCTGTCGATCGCCGCCTGGATGGCCTTGCCGCGCGCTTCCGGGGTCATGGCTCGCAGCGCCTTGCGGATCTCGGCGGCATCGAGCGACACCTGCAGGCCGAGCGAGGCCTCTACCTGGTCGGCGACCTCGAGCAGTCGCCCCTTGATCGTGTTGAGCGTTGCGTCGTGGTTGCGGGCTGCAGCCTCGAGCATGGTGCTGTAGGCCTTGGATGCGCGGTTGAGGTGAGCGCTTGCCGTGTCTGCCGGGTTGCGGTTCTTTCGGATCGCCTCCAGGGCTTCGAAGCTCTCGACCATGCGGCGCTGCGTCTGCAGGGCACCAAGGAGCGCGCGGTCTTCAGCGAACGGGCCGGCCACAGCCTTGATTTCGCGAGTCCAGCTGTCGTTACCCATCAGGTTCGTGGTGCGCGGCAGGGTAGGCAGCACGGGCGCCTCTGGTGGACGTACAGGCATGGCCGCTTGCGGAGTCGGGTAAGGCTGTTGAATGCGCAGGCCATGCTCATTCAGTGCGTCCAGCGCCTTGGATTGGTCATTTTCAGTTTGCATAGGAATCTCCGGGTGGGTGAACGATCCGTTCACCTGGTAGTGGTCAGGCGGCGGTGCTGAGGTAGTAAACGGCTACCGACTTGTGTGTCCGGCCGTGCCCGTCAACGACCGGCCGCTGGTGAGTGCGGATCGGGTAGCCCGCCTCGCGCAATTCTTGAATCCGTGCCGCTGGATGCATGACGTTGAGCTCGTCGCGAGCTGTAACGGTGGTCAATGGCCCTACCTGCAAGTGAGCCAAGATGCGGGCGCGCTGCGCCGAGGTGCTGTTGTTCGTGATGTCTGCAACGGTCATACAGCCACTCCATGGCTCGGGTTAATCAGGGGTCGACGCTCAGCCAGCGCGATCAACAGGGCGGACGCTTCGAGGTTGCCGGCGTCTGCTGCATCGCGCAGGCGAAGCCAGGCCTTTGCGATATCGGTGTTGGTCGCTTTGATCTGGCGGCTGCGTGGTTTGGTGTTGTTCATATCTGCCTCATGTGCGATGTGCCGATATGCCCATATTAGGTGTGATATGTGGATATACACAGTGTTTTTTGGGTGTGCTTAAACTGAAACGTCATAACGCGGGCGAGTGCCGCATAGAAAGGGCATAACGTGGTTTCGATGGTTTGCAATGCGTTGCAGTAATTCTGAATAGGTCAAACTGCAACGATTACGCAAGCAAATGGGTATTACCGTGCGTAACCTGTTCTGACCTGCTGTCAGGCTTGCCCTGATGCACTCAAACCTGAGGAGA
This sequence comes from Pseudomonas sp. YL2, assembly GCF_023063025.1. Lineage (NCBI taxonomy): Bacteria > Pseudomonadati > Pseudomonadota > Gammaproteobacteria > Pseudomonadales > Pseudomonadaceae > Pseudomonas > Pseudomonas sp. YL2. Next base: position 2,827 of record NZ_JAJSLU010000036.1, read on the forward strand.
TTCCCATGTCGATCATCGAGCGCGACTACCTACCCAAGCCCGAATCAATCCAGTTTCCCCGGGAGCTGGCTGTGCTGATCGTTCGCAAGGCCGCATCAATGGCCGCCACATTCGAGGAGAAGGCGCTCGACCAGCTGACAAAGGACGCACGCTCAGCTCTGTCTGCCGGCGTCGATTCCAACCAGGTGATCCGACAGCTGCGTCTCTGAGCGAAAGAGCACATCTGTACTCCTCCGAGGCTTTTCCTCAATTTGAGGAATACTCCCGAGGTTCCCGCCATTGGAGGAAACCTCGCCTGCCCTCGCGTTTTGCTACATCAGCTCGGGACGTCCTGCATTGCAGGATGGGGCCAGGCGGTGGCCACAAAACATTTCCTGCCCGGCTTTTGGTTGGCCCGCTAACGCTCGCAGCGTTACCTGCCCTCCCGTTCTGGTAGGTCAGATATGTGAGCAGCTTTGCGCGCATCTCCCTGGCCAACTATCACCATGATGGTGATGCGACCCTCTTTCAGGGGGCTGCAATTATTTTGCATCCCCTGTTGACCTGTGTAAGACACTGTCTTACACTAAGCCCATCAAGACGAGATGAGGCTCCCATGGCAAACACACCAACCGTAACGATGAGACTGCCCCAGGAATTGATCGAGCGCGTCGACGCATACGCAAAGCGCGTCACCGGTGATACAGGGGTCGAGGTAAACAGGACGGCAGCAATCCGCGCGCTTCTGGTGGCGGGGCTTGAGGCCAAAGAGAAAGGTAAGCAGTAACCGGCTGAGAATTTAGCCGATTGAGAAGAGGTGCCAACCCGGTGCGCTAACACCGGGTCGGCTGCCACACGACGCAACTTTGAGGGACACGTCATGCAACTGTACCAAAATGCCACTAAATCCGTTGAAAATCAACACATTATCGCCGAAACGGCTGTAGTGCTTGAGCTGCTGGCCTTCGCGATGACGGTTATAGCTCTTCCAGGCACGCCGCCGGCACTGGGCAAAGTGTTCGCGGTCATGGCGCACAACTGCGCAATCAACTGGGCTGCCATGCTCCACGAAGAAGCGGCCGCGGTTGAAGGGGGTGCGCAATGAACACCAAATCGAAAGCCACCTCCTGCAAGCAAGTCGCCGAAGAGGCCCTGTTCCAGCTCGATTGCGGCCGCGAGTTCGCCGACTGGATGCTCGCCCTGATGGTCGCCATTCGCGATGATCAAAAGCACTCCCGAGGCCAGAACACCCCGGGGCTGTCGAATCTCGGCGTCTACCTGGCTGAAACGCACCTCTCGGAAGCGGAACAAGCGCTGGAAGTGATCAATGGCAACTTTGCCGCGCTTGGGGGTGCTCAATGAGCCGATCAGCCTACGCAATCGCCTCAACCGCCGTCGGCGACCTGCTGGCCGTGCAGAAGTCGTTCGACAACACGAAAGCAGTCCTGGAGCTGCTCATGAAGCGCTTGCCGAAGGACAGCGATGCGTACGCGATCGCCGAACTGGGGATGATGGACGTCAAGGAGTGGGAAAGTAAGGTCGTCGACTGGTGCGTGATGATGGACGACGAGCTCGAGGAGCCAGCGCTTGAGGCTGAGCACAATGCCTACGCGATCCAAGCTCACCGCAGGGCTCTCCTCAAGCACTCCAATACTACGAGCGTTTCGTAGTATCACCGGGCACTACCCTGCAACGGGGTGGTGCCCTTTCAATGCATCCAGCTTTGGATGGATCAAAACTGAGCCATGATCCAAATCTGGTTCATCTCCAGTAATTACGCGAGCGGTACCGAGTGCAATCACCACACTGTGGCGTTCTTACCACTCTGCCCATCACTCTCCCTGCACTCAGGCTGGAACATTGCACGTCAGAAGGTCAGCTGGGAGCTGTATATCTGATATGGCTTTGTTACACCTGCTTGAGCCACCGACTCACCGTCATGTGCGAAACACCCAGTGCTTCACCAATCTCTCTCACGCCTTTTCCCTCTGCAGCCATGGATTGAGCCGTGGGTAGCAGCTCCTCACGCTTGGCTGCGCCCTTCCTTTGCCCTCTGGCCGACTGTATCGCCCTGAACTCATGCCGGTTGAACCTGGCCCACGTCCATTTGCTGATGCTCTTGGCGATCGCCCTGCACTCGTTCGGCTGCATCGGGTTGCCGATGTCGCTGAGGTTCGAGGCCAGTACCAGGTCAAGAACGGCCTTGGTGAAATGCTTTTCGCCGTCCGGACGCCAGAACTCGCGCACCAGGCTGTAGGACTGCTTGCGCACCACCTCGAACACCGTGCAGTTGCGCCCGAGGCCTGCATAGTCGGCCTGCCTGCTCCGCCGGCGCATCTCGGCCATGGTGGGCAGCTCGACCAGCTCGGCCAGATCCTCAAGGGCATAGGGAATATCGCGCCATTCGTGCGTTATCCAGTGTTTATGCCATGGGTTTTTGACTACAAGCCCGGAATATCCCCGGTCGGCCTCCAAATCACGGCGTAAACCCTCCTGAATCGCAGCCATGAACATCACAGGCTTGATGCGGGCCACGTCGGAGACCGCCACCGGCGCCTCGAGCATGTAGATCAGGTGCGCGTGGCCGTTCTCGGGGTTGCGGACGGTGACGTTCGGCGGAGGACAATTGCGATCGCTCCAGTCGATGGCCGCAAACGGGCGGTCGACGTCGAAACACAGACACACGACGCGCTTGGCCGTGTTGGGCTGGATCAGGAGGTACTCAATAGCCTCCTCGTAGCTGAGGCGATACAGCCCCTCGATGGAAGGGTTATTGGTGCAGTAGGGCCGTGACGGCATCTTGCCATGCAAGAAGTCGAGCGATTTCTGCGGGTGCGAGTGGGCATCCCCACTACTGCGGGGTGCCCTTTTGGCGGCCATAGATCATGCCGCCCGTTCGGACAGGTAACGCTTTACGGCGTCCAGGTCGTAACGAACCACCTTGCGCGTGATGCGCAGGGGTTGGGGGAATTCAGGGTCTTTGGCCCAGCGGATGAGCGTGGACTCGGTGATGCCGATGGCGGCAGCGGTAGCCTGGCCGGAGGAGCGGTGCGTGTCGATCTTCATTGTCGTTCTCGATCAATGAAGGCCCGGCCTGCAATTCGTCAGCGTGTCGCGCAGCGTGTTGACGCCGTGAGAACCAATGGTACTATCTCACCCACTGGTTAGCTTTTGCTAACTGGAACTAAGAGCATCCGTGTCAAGGTACTCTCGCAAGTCCGAACCTTCTGGTTCATGAAACCCCCGCTTCGGTTCGTACCCGATCGGGGGTTTTGCTTTTTCTGCGTTGCAGAAACTATGGCCGATGTTAACGACCCATCGCAACCAAAGCAACCCTAATAAATACCCCTCAAACCCTCGATTTATAAGGTCGCGACACGTTTTGCGAATCGTGAAAACGTGTCGCGACACGACGTCATTTCAGACTGTCGAGCAGATCCGCGAACGTCTGCGCCTTGGGTCGCTCAACTTCCCCCATTGGGGGATGTTCCCTCACTGGGGGTTCATCCCCCGCCGGGGGTTGGACGGTGTGTCCAGCTTTGGACGCATCTGCCCTCTCATGCCCGATCAATCGCAGTTCCTGGCGCAGTCCGGCCACTTCCTCGCGCAACAATCGCAGCTCGGCTGCCATTTCAGCCCAGCCAGCAGGTGTCGGGGTGCTGTCGGATTGTGGTGTCGGGGTGTCGGGTTTTGCTGTCTGGCCTCCGGGCGGTTCGCCGTAGACACGGATCATTTCGGACAGGTCGACGACCCTCTGGCCCTTGCCGTCAAACCCTGCAGACACGCGGCCTTTCTCGACAGCCTCATACAGCGTCGAGCGGTGCAATCCGTAGAGTTTAGCCATGCGGCCAAGGGTCAATTTGCTCATGTCGGGCGGTGTCGGGTTCTGTCTGTCGGGCGTCCGACACTCTATCAGACACCCATGCTGTCGCGGATCTTGAGCACCGTCGTCGTCGAGCAGTTGGCGTGCCTGGCTGTCGCTCGCACTCCCAAACCGGCCTTGAGCAGCTCCTTGACCCGCTTGTGCAGATCCGCGTCCACCGGGCGACCCTGATAGCGACCTTCGGCCTTCGCCTTCTCGATGCCCTGGGCTTGTCGCTCCCGGCGCTGCTCGTAGTCCTTGCGGGCAATGGCGGCCATCATGTCGACCAGCATTGAGTTGATCGCAGCCAGCATCCGGCCTGTGAACTCGTCGCCGGCGGTGTCCTTCATGCTCTGGTGACTGGTGGGCAGGTCGAGCGCGACGATGCGCAGCCCCTTGGCATCGATCGCGGCCTTCAGCTTCTGCCAGTCGGCTTGGGGGAGGCGAGACAACCGGTCGATCGACTCGACCAGCAGCACGTCACCGGCGCGGGCATCCTTGAGCAGTCTGAGCAGCTCCGGACGATCGGCCGAGGCGCCGCTCATGTTCTCGGTGTACTCGCTGGCAATGGCCTGGCCATGATCGGCGGCGAATCGCTCCAGGGACTCGCGTGCCCGGGTAGCGTCTTGTTCGGTGGTGGAGGCTCGCAGGTAAGCGCGGATGAACATGGCCCGTTTCCTTGGGGTGTATCAGTAAAGGTGCAATTTATCTACTGTTGCACTTTAACTGTTACTTATCAAGGAAAAGCCCATATTTGGCAGAATATGGGCGTTTCAGGTGGTGCATACCTTTCCGTTACAGCCTACTAAACTCTCCGCCGGGGCCGAGTAGTTCGCCCAGGGATTCGTCGTGCCCCGCTTTCATGTGCATCACGCTCCGGTCGATCATGTCGAAAACTTCCTGCCCAACCTCATCACCGCAAAGCAGGACGCCCATGATTCGGCCCATGACCTCGGCATTGAGGTGCATCCTTTCGCGCACCGCGCGAGGTGTTGGCTGCGAGCCTATGCCGGCGAACACTACCGGGAAAATTGCCTTGCTGATCACGTCGACCAGCTCGCCGCCGTCCAAATCTGAAACACGCACAATCACACCTCCTAGCGCTTAATCATCTGTCGGGCCGGGCCATTCATCTTGAAGTCGCGCAAGATCATTTGGTAGGCGCGCTCGGCGCCTTTCTGAATAGACATCTCGGCCCTGTCGAGCTCGTCCTGGGTGGGGTTCCCGTGGATCGTCACCTGGTTGATGATTTGAGGCATCGCCGATGGGGCTGAACCTCCTCCAGTGCTTGGTGAGGACGAGGCGACCGCTGACCCGACATAACCGCCGTCGGCATACCCCTTCCTGTTCGCGTTCATGCGCTCGAGGAATTCTCGGGCGCCAGGCTGGCTGACAACATCCTTGCGCACCACGAACTCGCCGCCGTGCACCACTCCCTTCGGCTCGAACTTGCCGCCATCGCCGGTGTAACCGCCATCGGAAAAGCCGAACCCTGCACCTGCGAAGCTGCTGAAGATGCCCACGGCCGCCTTGCGCACCTGAATCCGAATCAAGTCAGCAACGATGCCGTCTGCAAGATCGGAAAATGACAGCTTGCCGGTTCGCACAAACTCAACGATGCCGTCCTCCATGCTGCCAAAGGCGTTCGTAAACAGGTCTCGGGTCTGGCCGGAAACGTCGCGCGCCTGATCGATGTAATTGTGAAGCGCTGAGGACGCGCCGATCGACCAGTCCGACTGGGCTTTGTCGACCTGGTTGAAGTAGTCCTGTTGCAACACAAGGCGCGCAGACAGCTCCTCTCGCAGAGCCTCGGTCTGCCGGGTGTAATCCTCTTGGCCGAGGTCGCCACTGGTGCGCTGGGCAGCAAGCGCCTTGAGGTCGTTCTCATACTGCTGACGGATCTGCATTTCCTGCTGCAGGCGCTCCCGGGTTTTGTCACCCAGACCCATGCCGGCCAAGTCCATGTCATAGCCGTTCTTTTGGGTCAGTGTCTGGCTCTGCTGGGAGGTCAGAAAGGCATTGAATTTGGCGTCGGCCTCGTTTTGCAGCTGGATCTTTTTCTTCACGTCCAGCTCGGCCGCCTTGCCTTGCAGATACGCTTTTTGCTGATCGTTGAGCTGGGTCAGCTTTCCGCTTTCCATCTCAAAGCCCAGTTTCGCGACCTCGGACGCCTCTTGGCGTTTGTCAGTGCTCAGGTTGATGAGCGCGATCTGCCGCTGGTAGTCCTCGTCCGCTGTCTGGAAGGCTCGCTGGGTGGCGTTGCGAGCTTGCTCGCTGGTCTGCGCGGCTTTCTTGGTGGCCTCGGCATTGGCTGCTTTGGCATCCTTCTCCTTGGCGTACTGCAGGAGCAGCTGTTGCTGAGCCGGCAACAACTTGCCGAGCTCGCCGCTCTCGATCGCGTAGCGGACTTTCGCCGCCTCGGTGTTCTCGCCCTGGAGTGCGGCCTGCTTTTTGAGGTCTGCGAGGAGTTTCTCGTAGGCCGGGTTTACGGCCTTGCCCGGATCATCACCTGGCGGCTGCTGCGCACCGATGCCGGCGGCGGTGCCCTCCATGCGGGTGCGGATTGACCTTATGGTGCCGGCCTTTTTTTCGAGGTCAGCAATCGACTTGTCGAGTTCGTCGACGTCGTAGAACTTGAAGTTGTAGAACGCGGTATCGCCGGCTTTGCCCTTGATGAGCTTGGCTCGAATGTCAGCCAGGTCGCGCATCTCCGACATGGTCACGCTGAGCTCGCTATTCAGCCCGGCAACGGTCTTCTTGTCGTCGCGGAAGAAGTCCAGGAACTCGCCTGAGTTAAACCGATCCATCGCCTCCGACAGCGACAGAACCCCTTTCGCGAACTTCTCGCTGGCCCCCAGCGCCTTGTCGAGATTTGCGGAGGTCACTGTCAGGGAGTTGTTGAAAGCGGTGATTGATTGGCTGGTGGTCACCTGCAGAATGCCGCTCAGCTCGTTCACCTTGTCACGCTGGTTCTGCAGGGCAGTGACGACTTTCTCAGCGGTCAATTGCCCCTCGGCCCCCATGCTGCGGAGAGCCCCAATGCTTACCCCCAGCCCTCTAGCAATCGCCTGGGCAAGCGCCGGCGTCTGCTCCATGATCGAGTTCAGCTCATCGCCGCGAAGCGTGCCAGAGGCCAGCGCCTGACCGAACTGCACCATTGATGCGTCTGCTGCCTGGGCGCTTGCTCCGCTGAGAGCTACAGCCTGACTGACCGTCTTGCTGATCGCCGCCACTTCCTGAAAGTTGAGCCCTAGCTGCCTGGCGTTCTGCGCGATCCGCTGATAAACCTGCCCGGTCGATTCCATCGACTGCCTGGTGTCTTGAGCTACCCGGAACACGCTCTGCTGCGCATATGCGAGCTGCTCTGAGGTCTCTGTGACCAGTTTCAGCCTGTTTGTGAGCTCGGTGTATGCTTGGGCCGCCTGAGATATCTTCACGGCGCTGAACGCGGCAGCGGCAGCAGCAGCGAGCGGGCCGGGCAACCGCATAGCCATTACTGCGAGCGTGTTGAGCTGTTTGGTCATTACGCTGACTTGCGGAGTCGCTGCACCGGACTTTTCGCCCATCTCCTGCATCGATGCCGCCGCCTTCCGCAGGCTCGGCGGAATTCGCAGCCCTGCCTCCTCCAGCGCCTTCATGGCCTTTCGGGTGTCTGCCGCCTTTTGCTCAGCGTCGCGACTGTCGATCGCAAGCCTGAGCGTTGATGTCTGAAGCATCAGTGCCTCCTGAGCGCGTCGTATAGGCGCGCTGCGTGTTCGTGCGGGGGAATGCCCTCCGGAGGCTGCACAACGATCACAGCGTCATCAGGTGGCGTGGTTTTCTGCATCAACACGGCGGCGGCTCTGATACCACTGCCACGCTCGACGCTGTGCGCGTAATCGATCAAGGCGCGAGCCATGGCGTCGACAGCTCGCTCAGTGCCAGGGAAGAACAACTGCCGGCGAATTCCGGCCAGCTCGTACTCGCAAGACCATCCGAAGCACGGCAGCACCTCGGCATCGCGCTTGCAGTCCATGACACCGATAAACATCACCATCAGCGGCGGCTCGAATCGTTCGCGCGCCTCTTTGGCGGTGCGGCGG
>NZ_JAJSLU010000037.1:0-3274 GCF_023063025.1 Pseudomonas sp. YL2
ATGCATCGTTTCACTTCTGAGTTCGGGATGGGATCAGGTGGTTCCAACGCTCTATGGTCGTCAAGAAATTCGGGTACTGACTCGTGACCGGTTGGCCTCGCTTCAGCAAATCGGGTATGTGATACAGGTGTTTGTGAGCATCGCGAACTTTCGGTTCATTGCGTCTTCACACACCGCAATCTGGTCTCTTTCGAGCATTCAGATTGCTTGGGTGTTATATGGTCAAGCCTCACGGGCAATTAGTATTGGTTAGCTCAACGCCTCACAGCGCTTACACACCCAACCTATCAACGTCGTAGTCTTCGACGGCCCTTCAGGGAACTCAAGGTTCCAGTGAGATCTCATCTTGAGGCAAGTTTCCCGCTTAGATGCTTTCAGCGGTTATCTTTCCCGAACATAGCTACCCGGCAATGCCACTGGCGTGACAACCGGAACACCAGAGGTTCGTCCACTCCGGTCCTCTCGTACTAGGAGCAGCCCCTCTCAAATCTCAAACGTCCACGGCAGATAGGGACCGAACTGTCTCACGACGTTCTAAACCCAGCTCGCGTACCACTTTAAATGGCGAACAGCCATACCCTTGGGACCGGCTTCAGCCCCAGGATGTGATGAGCCGACATCGAGGTGCCAAACACCGCCGTCGATATGAACTCTTGGGCGGTATCAGCCTGTTATCCCCGGAGTACCTTTTATCCGTTGAGCGATGGCCCTTCCATACAGAACCACCGGATCACTAAGACCTACTTTCGTACCTGCTCGACGTGTCTGTCTCGCAGTCAAGCGCGCTTTTGCCTTTATACTCTACGACCGATTTCCGACCGGTCTGAGCGCACCTTCGTACTCCTCCGTTACTCTTTAGGAGGAGACCGCCCCAGTCAAACTACCCACCATACACTGTCCTCGATCCGGATAACGGACCTGAGTTAGAACCTCAAAGTTGCCAGGGTGGTATTTCAAGGATGGCTCCACGCGAACTGGCGTCCACGCTTCAAAGCCTCCCACCTATCCTACACAAGCAAATTCAAAGTCCAGTGCAAAGCTATAGTAAAGGTTCACGGGGTCTTTCCGTCTAGCCGCGGATACACTGCATCTTCACAGCGATTTCAATTTCACTGAGTCTCGGGTGGAGACAGCGCCGCCATCGTTACGCCATTCGTGCAGGTCGGAACTTACCCGACAAGGAATTTCGCTACCTTAGGACCGTTATAGTTACGGCCGCCGTTTACCGGGGCTTCGATCAAGAGCTTCGCGTTAGCTAACCCCATCAATTAACCTTCCGGCACCGGGCAGGCGTCACACCCTATACGTCCACTTTCGTGTTTGCAGAGTGCTGTGTTTTTAATAAACAGTCGCAGCGGCCTGGTATCTTCGACCGGCATGAGCTTACGGAGCAAGTCCTTCACCCTCACCGGCGCACCTTCTCCCGAAGTTACGGTGCCATTTTGCCTAGTTCCTTCACCCGAGTTCTCTCAAGCGCCTTGGTATTCTCTACCCAACCACCTGTGTCGGTTTGGGGTACGGTTCCTGGTTATCTGAAGCTTAGAAGCTTTTCTTGGAAGCATGGCATCAACCACTTCGTCACCTGAAAGGTAACTCGTCATCAGCTCTCGGCCTTGAGATCCCGGATTTACCTAAGATCTCAGCCTACCACCTTAAACTTGGACAACCAACGCCAAGCTGGCCTAGCCTTCTCCGTCCCTCCATCGCAATAACCAGAAGTACAGGAATATTAACCTGTTTTCCATCGACTACGCTTTTCAGCCTCGCCTTAGGGACCGACTAACCCTGCGTCGATTAACGTTGCGCAGGAAACCTTGGTCTTTCGGCGTGGGTGTTTTTCACACCCATTGTCGTTACTCATGTCAGCATTCGCACTTCTGATACCTCCAGCAAGCTTCTCAACTCACCTTCACAGGCTTACAGAACGCTCCTCTACCGCATCACTTGCGTGATACCCGTAGCTTCGGTGTATGGTTTGAGCCCCGTTACATCTTCCGCGCAGGCCGACTCGACTAGTGAGCTATTACGCTTTCTTTAAAGGGTGGCTGCTTCTAAGCCAACCTCCTAGCTGTCTAAGCCTTCCCACATCGTTTCCCACTTAACCATAACTTTGGGACCTTAGCTGACGGTCTGGGTTGTTTCCCTTTTCACGACGGACGTTAGCACCCGCCGTGTGTCTCCCATGCTCGGCACTTGTAGGTATTCGGAGTTTGCATCGGTTTGGTAAGTCGGGATGACCCCCTAGCCGAAACAGTGCTCTACCCCCTACAGTGATACATGAGGCGCTACCTAAATAGCTTTCGAGGAGAACCAGCTATCTCCGAGCTTGATTAGCCTTTCACTCCGATCCACAGGTCATCCGCTAACTTTTCAACGGTAGTCGGTTCGGTCCTCCAGTCAGTGTTACCTAACCTTCAACCTGCCCATGGATAGATCGCCCGGTTTCGGGTCTATTCCCAGCGACTAGACGCCCTATTAAGACTCGCTTTCGCTACGCCTCCCCTATTCGGTTAAGCTCGCCACTGAAAATAAGTCGCTGACCCATTATACAAAAGGTACGCAGTCACCCAACAAAGTGGGCTCCCACTGCTTGTACGCATACGGTTTCAGGATCTATTTCACTCCCCTCTCCGGGGTTCTTTTCGCCTTTCCCTCACGGTACTAGTTCACTATCGGTCAGTCAGTAGTATTTAGCCTTGGAGGATGGTCCCCCCATATTCAGACAAAGTTTCTCGTGCTCCGTCCTACTCGATTTCATGACTAAGAGACTTTCGCGTACAGGGCTATCACCCACTATGGCCGCACTTTCCAGAGCGTTCCGCTAATCTCAAAGCCACTTAAGGGCTAGTCCCCGTTCGCTCGCCACTACTAAGGGAATCTCGGTTGATTTCTTTTCCTCAGGGTACTTAGATGTTTCAGTTCCCCTGGTTCGCCTCTTGCACCTATGTATTCAGTACAAGATAACCATCTTGTGATGGCTGGGTTCCCCCATTCAGACATCTCCGGATCAAAGTCTGTTTGCCGACTCCCCGAAGCTTTTCGCAGGCTACCACGTCTTTCATCGCCTCTGACTGCCAAGGCATCCACCGTATGCGCTTCTTCACTTGACCATATAACCCCAAGCAATCTGGTTATACTGTGAAGACGACATTCGCCGAAAATTCGCAAAACTCTTAAGAGTCACTCACAAATTTTACCTTAGCCTGATCCGTTACCAGTGAAAGTAACGTTCAGTCTATCTTTCTATCACATACCCAAATTTTTAAAGAACGAT
>NZ_JAJSLU010000038.1:0-3967 GCF_023063025.1 Pseudomonas sp. YL2
ATGTGAGAGTAGGTCATCGTCAAGATTAAATTCCGAAACCCCAATTGCGAAAGCAGTTGGGGTTTTGTTTTGTCCGCAGGAAAGTATTTTTACTTAGGCAGCGAACAATTTTGCACAGTTATTTTCGAATCAGAACACTAGAATAACCCCCATCTTTTTCGGAGCCAGAGCCTTTATGTCAGATCCGGTTGACGCCCAAGGGCTGTCAGATTTACCGCTGGAAGACTTGGTGGCCTGTCATGAGTGCGACCTGCTGATGCGCAAGCCCAAGCTCGCCCATGGCGAGAAAGCACTCTGCCCGCGCTGCGGTTACGAGTTGTACGCCCATCGCCATAATGTGGTGCAGCGCAGCCTTGCCTTGGTGATCGCAGCATTATTGCTGTACATCCCGGCAAACTTTTTACCCATCATGCAACTCAATATCCTCGGACAATCTTCGCAGGATACGGTCTGGAGCGGCGTGCTCGGCTTGTTCAATACGGACATGCAGGGCGTTTCGATCGTTGTATTCCTGTGCAGTATGGCTATTCCGTTGCTGAAGTTGCTGTGCCAGTTATTCGTTTTGCTGACGATTCGATTCAACGTCGGACGCAGTTACGGCTTATTGCTCTACCGCATTTATCACCACCTCAAAGACTGGGGAATGCTCGAGGTCTACCTCATGGGCGTCCTCGTGGCGATCGTCAAACTGGCGGACATGGCGGCCATCACCGTCGGCCTCGGTCTGGCGTGTTTCATCGGTTTGTTGTTGGTTCAGGTCTGGCTGGAAGTGGTGATGTCACCGCATCAGATCTGGCAGGCGTTATCAGGAGAGGATGCCCATGCGGGCGATTGATGCGGGCATTCTGATCTGTACCGAATGCCATGAATTGAACAAACGGGATGCGGACACCGACGAGCAGACCTGCACCCGCTGCGGTGCGCTGGTTCACGCTCGTCGTCCGAACAGTCTGGCCCGAACCTGGGCCCTGCTGATCACGGCTGCGATTATCTACATCCCGGCCAATGTGTTGCCGATCATGACGGTCAGTTCGCTGGGGCAGGGCGATCCCAGCACCATCATGTCCGGCGTGATCCAGTTGGTGCAGCACGGCATGATCCCGATTGCCGCCGTGGTGTTCATCGCCAGTATTCTGGTGCCGACCTTCAAACTGGTGGGCATCGCACTGCTGCTGTTTTCGGTGCAGCGGCGGCAGCCGTTGTCCGCGCGGCAGCGGATCTGGATGTACCGCTTCATCGAGTTCATCGGTCGCTGGTCGATGCTCGACATCTTTGTGATCGCCATTCTGGTGGCGGTCGTCAACTTCGGCCGGCTTGCCAGTGTCGAAGCCAACCTTGGCGCCATCGCCTTCGCCAGTGTGGTGATTCTGACGATGCTTGCCGCAGTAACTTTCGATCCCCGACTGATTTGGGATAACACGGAGTCGGATGACGACCATGACTGATTTGCCTGTAGCGAAAACCCGACCGGCCTCGAACTGGTCTGCCATTTGGGTACTGCCCCTGATTGCCCTGATCATCGGTGGCTGGCTCGGCTGGCGTGCCTATAACGAAACCGGCATCGAGATTCAGGTGCGTTTCGAAAGCGGTGAAGGCATCCAGGCCAACAAGACCGAAGTGGTCTACAAGGGCATGCCGGTGGGTAAGGTGAAGACGCTCAAGCTTGATGACGAGGGCAACTCCAAAGGGGTGATTGCCACCGTCGAGATGAACAAGGACGTCGAGCAATACCTCAAGACCAGCACGCGTTTCTGGCTGGTGAAACCGAGCGTGACCCTGGCCGGCATCACCGGTTTGGAAACCTTGGTTTCAGGTAACTACGTGGCCATCAGTCCCGGTGAAGGCGAGCCGACCCGCAAGTTCAAGGCGCTGGCCGAAGAGCCGCCGCTATCGGACTCCAAGCCCGGCCTGCACCTGACGATCAAGGCCGATCGCCTCGGTTCGCTGAACCGCGGCAGCCCGGTGTTCTACAAGCAGATCAAGGTCGGTCAGATCAAAAGCTACGTGCTGTCTGAAGACCAGAGCACCGTTGAGCTCAAAGTGTTCATCGAGCCGACCTACGCCAAACTGGTGCGCAAACACACACGTTTCTGGAATGCCAGCGGCATCAGCATCGACGCTAACCTGTCCGGGGTGAAGGTACGCAGCGAATCCCTGGCGAGCATCGTCGCCGGCGGCATCGCCTTCGCCACACCAGAGAATCGCAAGGACAGTCCGCCCACCGATCCAAGCCTGCCGTTCCGTCTCTATGAAGATTTCGACGCCGCCGCTGCCGGTATTCGGGTCAAGGTCAAACTCAGTGACTTCGAAGGCTTGCAGGCCGGCCGTACGCCGGTGATGTACAAGGGCATTCAGGTCGGCAACATGAAAGCGTTGAAAATCGATCCGGATCTGAACAGCGCCACGGCCGAGCTGACGCTGGATCCTCTGGCCGAAGACTATCTGGTCGAAGGCACGCAGTTCTGGGTGGTCAAACCGTCGATTTCCCTGGCCGGTATCACCGGGCTCGAAGCATTGGTGAAAGGTAACTACATCGCCGTGCGTCCGGGCGACAAAGGTGCCGCGCCGAAACGCGAATTCGAGGCACGGCCAAAAGCGCCGCCGTTGGATCTGCGTTCACCTGGGCTGCACCTGGTGCTGTTCACCGATGTTCTGGGTTCGATCGAAGTCGGCAGTCCGATTCTGTACAAACAGGTCAAGGTCGGTTCGGTACAGAGCTATCAGTTCTCCAAGACCAAAAAACAAATCGTCATCGGCGTGCATATCGAGAAGGAGTACGAAAACCTGGTCAACGCGTCGACACGCTTCTGGAATGTCAGCGGCATCACCCTCACCGGTGGTCTGACAGGTGGTATTCAAGTGAAGAGCGAGTCTTTGCAGACCTTGATGGCCGGCGGTATTGCTTTCGAAACACCGCAAGCCAAGGCGCCGCTGCAAAAGCGTATTCCACGCTTCCGTCTGTTCGCCAACCATGATGAAGCCAACCAGAAAGGCACGCTGGTGACGATCAAGGTCGACCGCGCCGATGGTTTGCGTCCGGGCACACCGATTCGTTTCAAAGGGCTGGATGTCGGCAAGATTGAAGACGTCGATCTGACCGACGATCTGCAAGCCGTGATGATTACCGCGCGGATCACCGAAGTACCGGAGCGCATTGCGCGGGTCGGCAGTCAGTTCTGGGTGGTCAAGCCGGAGTTGGGACTGATCAAGACCCAGAACCTGGAAACCCTGGTCACCGGGCAATATGTGGAAGTGCAGCCGGCGGCGAAAAATCTCGGCCCGCAGAAGAACTTCGTTGCGCTGGCCAGTCCGCCGGAAGTGAGCAAGCAGGAGGCTGGCTTGAGTCTGGTGTTGAGCGCCGCGCGCCGTGGCTCGCTGAAACCGGGCGTACCCGTGACCTACCGCGAAATCACCGTGGGCAAGGTCACCGGTTACGAACTGGGCCAGACGGCTGACCGGGTGCTGGTGCATATTTTGATCGAGCCGAAATACGCGCCGTTGGTGCGCAGCGGCAGCCGATTCTGGAACACCAGCGGTGTCGGTTTCGACATCGGTCTGTTCAATGGTCTGACGGTACGCACGGAGTCGCTGGAGACGGCGATTCAGGGTGGTATCGCCTTCGCTACGCCGGACGGTGAGCGCATGGGCACCCCGGCACGGCCTGAGCAGACGTTCCCGTTGTTCGACAAGTTCGAGGATGAGTGGCTGACCTGGGCGCCGAAGATTTCGCTCGGTAAGTAATTCTGTGGTGTCTGAAGGGGCGCCATCGCGAGCAGGCTCACTCCTACAGGGGAACGCGTTCCAAATTGTAGGAGTGAGCCTGCTCGCGATAGGGCACTAAAAGTCAGCACAAATCCCCAGCCATAAAAAAGGGACGCGGTCCCCACAGATCGCGGCCCCCTTTTTTTCTTTCGCTTACCCCGCCCCAAACCCAACCCCCCCCCCCCCCACCGCCTGTCCCATTGCG
>NZ_JAJSLU010000039.1:0-1277 GCF_023063025.1 Pseudomonas sp. YL2
CTGACGGTGCATCGCGATTTTTCCGAGCGTGTGCAGCGCCTGGATAACGGGGCCGGGCGGTCGTTGTTGTTGCGCTATGACCGGGCGCATCTGGTCGCGGTTGATTACCAGGTGCTTGAGGCTGATGGCTGGCGCACCGAGCAAACGCTGGTCAGTTATTGCTACGACGCGCGTCAGCGGTTGTTGGCCGCGACCAATGCGGTCGGTGACAGCGAGCGTTACGACTACGACGATCAGCACGTCATCCTGCAGCGGCAACTGACCGGCGGCGCGAGCTTTTTCTGGGAGTGGGAGCGCTCGGGCAAGGCGGCGCGCTGCGTGCGGCACTGGGCGTCGTTCGCGCAGATGGACACGCGTTACGTCTGGGCCGATGACGGCAGCGTCGCGGTGCACTACGTCGATGGCAGCGAAGAAACCTACGTCCACGATGACAGCGCACGGCTGGTGCGCAAGGTCGAGGCCGATGGCGGTGAGCACCTCAAGGCTTATGACGATCAGGGCCGGCTGATCGCCGAGCAGGATCCGCTGGGCGCGGTCACCGAATACCGTTACGACGACGTCGGACGGCTGATCGCGCTGCTTCCGCCGGACGATGAGCCAACGTCCTACGAGTACCGCAACGGTTTCCTGCACAGCCGTTCTCGCGGCGAGGCAGTGTGGACGTTTCGGCGCAACGCCGAGGGCGATGTCACCGAGGCGGTCGATCCCGACGGTCAGGTCACCCAATACTACTACGACACGCGCGGGCAGTTGCTGTCGATCCGCTACCCGGACAGCAGCCGGCACAAGTTGTCGTGGAACGACCTCGGGCAACTGATCGAGGAAACCCTGCCCGACGGTGGTGTGCGGCGCTTTTCCTACGATGCGCTGGGGCGACGGACGACCACTTGCGACGAACACGGCGCGATCACCCGCCAGCAGTGGGATGCGGTTGGCCGACTAATTCAGACGACCTTTCCTACGGGCGCTACCCGTGCCTACAGCTATGGCGCTTACGGCCAGGTCACTGCCGAGCGCGACGAACTCGGGCACATCACCCGCTACGAGTATGACGACGACCTGCACCTCGTCTCGCGCAAGATCAATCCCGACGGCACGCGGGTGCAGTACCGCTACGACCATGCGCAATTGCTGCTCACGGAAATCGAGAACGAGTCCGGGGAAAAGTACCGCCTGGACTACACGCCAACCGGATTGATCCGACAGGAAACCGGCTTCGACGGCCGGCGCACCGCCTACGCCTACGACCGCAACGGGCACCTGCTGGAGAAGACCGA
>NZ_JAJSLU010000004.1:0-16083 GCF_023063025.1 Pseudomonas sp. YL2
TATGCGAATACTGCTGATCAGACTGAATGCCATGCTGCGAGACGGCACAGAGTGGCGGTGACGAACGGTGGTAGTAAGACAGTTGCTCCCACAGTTTTTATCGGGTTATGGTTCGAGTTTTTGTGGGGTTTCCTGGCCCACGCAGCGCACGGCTTTTTTCTGCGCATTGATCAGCACCCCGGTCAGGCCTTTCTGCTCGGTGTCGAACAGCACCAGCACGCCATCGATGCACTGCGCCACTTGCGGCGCGGGGTCCAGTGAGACTTTGTAGTCTTCGCCCGGCACGGTCTTGAGCATGGTGAATTCGTTGAGCAGCAGCGCATCCTCGGGTTTGGCGAAGTGCAGGTAACCGTAGTACCACAGCGCCCCGACGGTGCCGAGGATGCTGCAGATACCGGTGATGATCAGCGGGATGGCGTTACGTTCTTCAGTCATTGCGGACTCTCATCTTCAGAATTCGGGTCTTGCGGGTAGTTCGGGATCTCGCCGAGGCGGCGCAGGCCGTTGAAGTGCTCGGGATCTTCCAGATAACGCAGCATTACCTGGCGCCAGACCGGATCACCAAAGGTCTGCACGTGGCCGCCACGGGTCAACTGCAACACCCGTGGTGGTGGCGCCGCCTGATACAGGCGAATGGCGTTGGCCATCGGCACCAGCGGGTCATCGATGCTGTGAAAGATTAGTTTCGGCACGCCCGTGAGCTGCGGCATCGAGTTGATCGCGCTGTCGCCGTCCGGCACCAGCCACGACAGCGGCACCTGAAACGGCCAGGTCAGCCATGAAGTGCTGAGGGCGTACTGGCCGACGCTGCGATAACTGGCGGGCACACCGTCGAGCACGAATGCTTTTAGCTGTTTCTGCCGCTCAGGGTGCTGCACCAGCCAATGCACGGCCATCGAGCCGCCAAGGCTCTGACCGAGGAGGATCAGCGGCTTGCCTTTGACCTCTGGCGCCTTGTCGAGCCAGGCGAACGCAGCGTCAATGTCCTGATAGATGGCCGGCAGGCTCGGCTTGCCCTCGGACAAGCCATACCCGCGATAGTCCACCAGCAGCACCTGATAGCCGTTTTTCGGCAACCACCAACTGCCGCCGAGGTGCATCGGCAGATTGCCGCCGTTGCCGTGCAGGTGCAGAACTGTGCCTTTGACTTCGACGCCAGGTTTGGCCGGTAGCCACCAGGCGTTCAGCTTCAAGCCATCCGCCGTGACCAGTGTGACGGTGCGGTATTCGAGCTTGGCTTTTTCCGGTGTGAAGATCTGGCCCGGCTCGGGGTAGAACAACAACGAACTGCAACCACTGAGGGTCAGGAGCAGGCAAAGGATGCCGAGGATTCTCATCCGGTGAAACCTCGCAGAATTCGAATTGGAATACCGTCAAAAACTGTAGGAGTGAGCCTGCTCGCGATAACGGTGTGTCAGTCGATATTTATGTTGATTGATACACCGCTATCGCGAGCAGGCTCACTCCTACAAGGGATTTGTGTGTGGATTAGAGGATGTTTGAGTAATCCGCCTCGATCCGGTCCAGGCTCAAGTGATTAAGGAAGTTGGAGAAGCACATCCACGCCGACAGCGCGTTCATGTCGCGGAACTGTTCCGGCAAATATTTCGGCGGCACCACCAGACCTTCATCGACCAACTGACGCAGGGTACGCATGTCCTCCAACGTGGTCTTGCCGCAGAACAGCAGCGGCACCTGCTCAAGCTTGCCTTTACGCACGGCCAACTGAATGTAGTTGTAAACCATGATAAAGCCCTTGAGGTAGGACAAGTCTTTGGTGAATGGCAGACCGGTCGGGGTCGAACCACGGAACACCCGGCTGGCGTTGCCGTAGCTTTCGGCCATTTCAAAGCCCTGTTCGCGGAAGAACTCGAACACCTGCAAAAAGTCCGCGCCCTCCTCGACCATGTGAATGGCGCGGGTGCGGTTGGTCAGTTTGCGCAGACGGCTTGGGTAGGAGGCGAAGGTGATGATTTCCATCAAGATCGCCAGGCCTTCCTGGGTCACCGTCGACGAGGGTGGGCCTTTGGACAGGAAGGTGCAGATCGGCTGGTTCAAGCCATTGAGCGTGGTGCCGACGTGCACCAGACCTTCGTGGACTTCCAGTGCACGCACGTCGCGGTCGTTGAACAGCGCGTCAGTGCGGATCTTGATGTAGTCGGCGCCTGCCGCCGCGTCGGCGACGATGCCGTCGGACTCGAACACGCGGATGGTTTCCTCGGCCTCGCCGAACACCTTGTTCAACCGGGTTTGCAGCAGGTGAACGGCATCCTTGGCGGTGAGGATCTTCGGTTCGTCCTTCAGGTCGCCACGGCCATCGATGTTGTTCAGGTAGTCGGACATCATCAGGCCGAGGTCGGCCAGGGTCGGGTCACCGGCGTGGAACGCATCGGAGGCGGCGCCGTAGAGTTCCTGGGAGATCAGGCCGAAATCCTCGGTGCCGCGCGCTTCGAGCATGCGCACCACCATGCGGTATTCCTTGCACATGCGCCGCATGATCTGCCCGACCGGATTGAACTGGCCGAGCTGGCGGGTGATGTCGCGCTCGATGTTCTGGAATTCCAGTTTGACCTTGCTCGAATCGAAGGACAGCGGCCGATTGAGGTAGTAGTCGCGATCCACCGCCGGCATTTCCTTGCCCTTGGCCTTGAGAAAGCCCTTGCGGATGTTCTCGTCCCACTTCACCGCATCGAGCACGCGGATCGGCGTCTGCGCCAGCACAATGCGATCGGACAGCGTGCGTATCGTCTGCTGGTAATCGTCCACCCGAAACTCCTGTAGAAAACTGAATTATTTGGCGCGGGCCTGGCGCTGATAGCGCGCGGCCTCGACGAATACATCGGAATTGGCCGGATCGTCGAGGTAAGCAAAGACCTTGTCGAGGCTACTGTCGACTTGCACGCCGTCGCCGTCGTCCTCGGTCTGGAAAGCCTTGCCGTCGAGGGTTTGCTGTTTGATCGCCTGATTGATCTGTTCGAGGTCGAGGTTGTACACCACCAGCTCGTGTTTGTCGGTGAGTTCGAACCCGGCGATGGTGTATTGCCCACCGTAACGCGCCGGCACTTTCGCCGACAGGTACCAGCGACTGCCATGGCGCGACACGGTGAACGGGTACGCCTCGCGCTCGTGAGGCCGGGCCTTGAACCAGGTGATGGCCTGATAGCGATCGTTGCCGACGCGGGTCAGCTCAAGGTTCATCGGCTCGCCCCAGGCATTGGTGCTCGACCACGTGCCCAGCAGGCCCCTGGGCGCCGGGTCACTGGCAGGCAGCGGATCCTTGAAGGTCACCAGACAGCCACTGAGCAGCAGGAACGACAAGGCGATCAGCACGCCACGCCAGGCTTTCATTCAATACTCCCTATGAACATATCCCGCCCTGACGATCACCACTTTCACCTGTGGGAGCGAGCCTGCTCGCGAAAGCGGTGTGTCAGGCAACAAAGATGTTGAATGTCAGACCGCCTTCGCGAGCAAGCCCGCTCCCACAAGGGGATTTCCATCAGTTGTCAGACCGACGCCAGGACCAGATGCATGTACCGCGTCAGAATCCCGAGCATGTCCTGTTCGGCCAAAGGCTCGGCTTCGTTGAGCAGGCCCTGATATTCCATCCGTCCGATAATCGCCGTCAACACCTTGGCATCCTGCTGCGGTTCACGCGAGCCCAGCACCTGGAACAACTGGCAGGTGCCCTGCAGCAGAATCTGCTGATGCGAGCGCACCAGATCCGCCAGCCGCGGGTTGAGCAGCGCTTCCTGGCGGAACGCCTGCTCGGCCATCAGGTGCTCGCGGCGATTGACCAGTTGCCGGTGCACATAGTCGGCCATCAGCCGCGCGATGTCGTCCGCCAGTTGCGAGCGCGACTCGGGGCTGCCGTCACCACTGACGACCATCTCGCGCAGCAGGCCTTCGTTGTTGATCCACAGCTTGGCCATGTAGGCCGCGCTGCGTTCGACGTATTGGGCGAAGGTATCGGTGAGCAGGTCATCGATATCCTTGAAGTAATAAGTAGTGGCCGACAGTGGCACACCGGCCTCGGCCGCCACCGCACGGTGGCGCACGGCGCGCACGCCGTCACGCACGACAATGCGCATCGCCGCGTCGAGAATGTCCTGTCGACGCTGCTCACTGCCCTGTCGGCTGGCCTTGCGGCCCTGGTACTGAACACTTTCAGCGACCGCAGTGGCGATACCCGCTGCACCTTCTTGAGCGATTGCAACCATCACGACTGGACTTCCTCTGCTATTGCAAAATTAACCAATTGATACATTTGTACCAGACAGGCAATAAAAAGCCGCCTGTTTTAGGCGGCTTTTTAACTGAAACGTTTACGCTTGCGGTCGCATGTGCGGGAACAGGATCACATCGCGGATCGACGGCGAGTTGGTCAGCAACATTACCAGACGGTCGATGCCGATACCTTCACCGGCCGTTGGCGGCATGCCGTACTCCAGCGCGCGCACGAAATCGGCGTCGTAGTGCATGGCTTCGTCGTCGCCGGCGTCCTTGTCGGCCACCTGCGCCATGAAGCGCTCGGCCTGGTCTTCCGCGTCGTTCAACTCGGAGTAGGCGTTGGCGATTTCACGGCCGCCGATGAACAGCTCGAAACGGTCGGTGACGTTCGGGTTCTCGTCGTTACGACGGGCCAGCGGCGACACTTCGAACGGGTACTGAGTGATGAAGTGCGGCTGCTCCAGCTTGTGCTCGACCAGCTCTTCGAAAATCATCACCTGCAGCTTGCCCAGACCTTCGAAGCCCAGCACCTTGGCGCCGGCCTTCTTGGCGATGGCGCGCGCCTTGTCGATGTCGTTCAGGTCATCGGCGGTCAGCTCAGGGTTGTACTTGAGGATCGAGTCGAACACCGACAGACGGGCAAACGGCTCGCCGAAGTGGAACACCTTGTCGCCGTACGGCACGTCGGTGCTGCCCAGCACCAGTTGTGCCAGTTCACGGAACAGTTCTTCGGTCAGGTCCATGTTGTCTTCGTAGTCGGCGTAAGCCTGGTAGAACTCCAGCATGGTGAATTCAGGGTTGTGACGCGTCGAAACGCCTTCGTTACGGAAGTTGCGGTTGATCTCGAACACTTTCTCGAAACCGCCAACCACCAGACGCTTCAGATACAGCTCAGGCGCGATACGCAGGAACATTTCCATGTCCAGCGCATTGTGGTGGGTTTCGAACGGCTTGGCTGCGGCGCCGCCAGGAATGGTCTGCAGCATCGGCGTCTCGACTTCGAGGAAGTCGCGCTTCATCAGGAAGCTGCGGATGTGCGCGATCACTTGCGAACGCACGCGGAACGTCTGGCGCACGTCTTCGTTGACGATCAGGTCAACGTAACGCTGACGGTAGCGCTGTTCGGTGTCGGTCAGGCCGTGATGCTTGTCCGGCAGCGGGCGCAGCGACTTGGTCAGCAGGCGCACGTTGGTCATTTCGACGTACAGGTCGCCCTTGCCGGAACGCGCCAGGGTGCCTTCGGCGGCAATGATGTCGCCCATGTCCCAGGTCTTGACGGCGGCCAGGGTGTCTTCGGACAGGGTTTTACGGTTGACGTAGACCTGGATGCGACCGGTCATGTCCTGGATCACCATGAACGAGCCACGGTTGAGCATGATGCGACCGGCAACCTTGACCGGGATTGCAGCCTCGGCCAGCTCTTCCTTGGTCTTGTCCGCGTATTTCTTCTGCAGATCTTCGCAGTAGTTTTCGCGGCGGAAGTCGTTCGGGAAGGCGTTGCCCTTGGCGCGCTCGGCAGCCAGCTTTTCCTTGCGCAGGGCGATCAGGGAGTTTTCTTCCTGTTGCAGGGCTTGCGGGTCGAGTTGTTGGTCGCTCATGTCTTCAGATATTCCATCAGGTTCGTTGCCCCCGGGCCTGGCGGCCCGGGAATCGCCAGCAGGGCTGGCTCCTACAGGGATCGCGTTGCATCAGCGACCCTGCGTGCGTCTTTTACAGCCCCGACTTCAGGCTGGCTTCCAGGTATTCATCGATGTCGCCGTCGAGCACCTTGTCGCAGTCGCTGCGTTCAATGTTGGTGCGCAAGTCCTTGATCCGCGACGCGTCGAGCACGTACGAACGGATCTGATGACCCCAGCCGATGTCCGACTTGGTGTCTTCCAGCGCCTGGGAAGCGGCGTTGCGCTTCTGCATTTCCTGCTCGTACAACTTGGCCCGCAGCATTTTCATGGCGGTGTCCTTGTTGGCGTGCTGGGAACGCTCGTTCTGGCAGCTGACCACGGTGTTGGTCGGTACGTGAGTAATACGTACGGCCGAGTCGGTGGTGTTTACGTGCTGACCACCGGCACCGGAGGAACGATAGGTGTCGATCCGCAGGTCTGCCGGGTTGATTTCGATTTCGACCTTGTCGTCGATCTCTGGCGAGACGAAAACCGCAGAGAACGAGGTGTGGCGACGGTTGCCGGAGTCGAACGGGCTCTTGCGCACCAGACGGTGCACGCCGATCTCGGTACGCAGCCAGCCAAAGGCGTATTCCCCCTTGATGTGCACGGTCGCACCTTTGATACCGGCGACTTCACCGGCCGACAATTCCATGATGGTCGCGTCGAAACCACGTTTGTCCGCCCAGCGCAGGTACATGCGCAGCAGGATGTTGGCCCAGTCCTGGGCCTCGGTGCCGCCGGAGCCGGCCTGGATGTCCAGGTAGGCGTTGTTCGGGTCCATCTCGTGGCTGAACATGCGGCGGAATTCAAGCTTGGCCAGTGACTCTTCAAGCCCTTGAAGCAGTTCAACGACGTCGTTTACCGCGCCTTCGTCGTTTTCTTCAACGGCCATGTCGAGCAGCTCGCGGGAATCGGCCAGACCGCTGGACAGCTCATCCAGGGTGTCGACGATCTGCGCCAGCGATGCTCGCTCGCGGCCCAGTTCCTGGGCGTATTCAGGTTTGTTCCAGACTGCAGGATCTTCAAGCTCGCGATTGACTTCGATCAGACGCTCATGCTTTTGATCGTAGTCAAAGATACCCCCGAATAGTTTCGGAGCGCTCGGACAGGTCCTTGATGGTGTTCAGGATCGGGTTGATTTCCATGACGGGCAGCACTCGTTGGCGAACTTTTGAAAGCCGGCGAGTATAACGTAATCAGGCTGTGACGGCAGCCCGTCTGGCGGCTGTTAAGGCGATTCACTTGACATGGCCTGATGCGCATCCTCTGTGGGAGCGGGCTTGCTCGCGAAGGCGGTGTGTCATTAAGCATTGATGTCGAGTGATACTCCGCCTTCGCGAGCAAGCCCGCTCCCACAGGGGATTTGCAGGTTCGAGAGACCTATTCGATACCCACCTGATTACGCCCGTTGTTCTTCGCCAGATACAACCCGCGATCCGCCGCCGAAATCAGCAGCCGGCAATCGCTGCCCGCCTGCGGCACCATGGTCGCCAGGCCGATGCTGATGGTCAGGCTCGCCCCGTCGCCCGGGGTGTTGTGCGGAATCTTCAGCGCCGCCACGGTCTGGCGCAGTTTCTCCGCCACCAGGCGTGCGCCGCCCGGCGAGGTGTTCGGCAGCACCAGGGCGAACTCTTCACCGCCGTAGCGGGCCGGCAGGTCCGACGGTCGGGCGCTGGCGTCGCGGATCGCCGTGGCGACCTTGCGCAGCGCCTCGTCGCCTTCGACGTGGCCGAAGCTGTCGTTGTAGGACTTGAAGTAATCGACGTCGATCATCAGCAGCGACAACTGGCTTTGGTCGCGCAGCGAGCGGCGCCATTCCAGCTCCAGGTACTCGTCGAAGTGCCGGCGGTTGGACAGCCCGGTCAGGCCGTCAGAGTTCATCAGCCGTTGCAGCACCAGGTTGGTGTCGAGCAACTGCTGCTGGCTGACGCGCAACGCACGGTACGCCGCATCCCGCTGCAGCAGGGTCATGTAGGAGCGCGAGTGATAGCGGATGCGCGCCACCAGCTCGATGGTGTCCGGCAGTTTCACCAGATAGTCGTTGGCCCCGGCGGAAAACGCCGCGCTCTTGATCAGCGGGTCTTCCTTGGTCGACAGCACGATGATCGGGATGTCCTTGGTCGCCGGATGATTACGGTATTCGCGCACCAGGCTCAGGCCGTCGAGGCCGGGCATCACCAGATCCTGCAGAATCACCGTCGGCTTGATCCGTACCGCCTGGGCGATGGCCTGGTGCGGGTCGGAGCAGAAGTGGAAGTCGATGTTCTCTTCATTCGACAGCCCACGGCGCACGGCTTCGCCGATCATCGCCTGATCGTCCACCAACAACACCATGGCGGCGTTTTCGTCGGTTTTAATGTCGTCGATCTGTAAATCATTCATGGGCGGTCACCTGAGTACTGCGGGGGCCAGGATTGCGGAATAGCCTGTTCATTTGGGGAATACCTCCAGCAATCGTGGCGCTATCTTTTCCAGTGGACGGATTTCGACGGCCGCATCGATCGCCGCTGCTGCCTTGGGCATGCCGTACACCGCACTGCTTTGCTGATCCTGCGCGATGGTCAGATAACCCTGCTGGCGCATGAGCTTAAGCCCTTGCGCCCCGTCGCGTCCCATCCCGGTCAATAAAACCCCGATGGCATCACCGTTCCAATAGCTGGCGACACTTTCGAAAAACACGTCGATCGAAGGCCGGTAGATCTCGTTGACCGGCTCGGCGGTGTAGGCCAGCGTGCCGTTTTTCAATAAACGAATATGGTGGTTGGTGCCGGCCAGCAGCACCGCGCCGGCCTGCGGTGGCTCGCCCTCGCGGGCCAGGCGTACATCGAGGCCACTGGCGCTGGCCAGCCATTCGGCCATGCCCGCGGCAAACACCTGATCCACGTGCTGCACCAGCACGATGGCGGCCGAGAAATGGCGTGGCAGGCCCTTGAGCAGGACTTCCAGCGCGGCCGGTCCGCCGGCAGACGAGCCGATCGCCACCAGCCGCTTGCACGACGCCGAACTGCGGTGGGGCGTCGGCACCGGGCGCGAGCGCGGGGTTTTCTCGCCGATCAGCCAGCCGATGTTGAGGATCTTGCGCAGCAACGGCGCCGCCGCTTCCTGCGCGTTCCCCGCACCAATGGCCGGGGTATCGACCACGTCCAGCGCGCCGTGGCCCATGGCTTCGAAGACCCGGTGCACGTTCTGCTGACGGTCGACCGTGACGATAACGATCGCGCACGGGGTTTCGGCCATGATCCGTCGCGTGGCCTCGACGCCATCCATGACCGGCATGATCAGGTCCATCAGGATCAGATCCGGGGTGTTTTCGGCGCACAGACGCACCGCCTCGGCGCCGTTGTTGGCGACCCAGACCACCTGATGCGCCGGCTCGAAGGCCAGCGCACGGCGCAAAGCCTCCACCGCCAGGGGCATGTCGTTGACGATTGCGATTTTCATGCCCGCGCTCCTCCAATGAGCTCAACCACTGCATCAAGCAGGGCGTCGTCATGAAAACTGGCCTTGGCTAAATAATAGTCGGCGCCAGCGTCCAGTCCACGACGCCGGTCCTCTTCACGATCCTTGTACGAGACCACCATCACCGGCAGCGATTGCAGGCGGTTGTCGCGGCGCAACAGGGTGACCAGTTCGATGCCATCCATGCGCGGCATGTCGATGTCGGTGATCAGCAAATCGAAGTCCTCCGAACGCAGGGCGTTCCAGCCGTCCATACCGTCAACCGCGACTGCCACGTCGTAGCCGCGATTGAGCAGCAACTTGCGTTGCAACTCGCGCACGGTCAGCGAGTCATCGACCACCAGAATCCGTTTGCGCGCCACTTCGGCGGCCTGATTGCCATGGCGGGCAATACGCTCCAGACGCCCGGTGTTGAGCAGTTTGTCCACCGAGCGCAGCATGTCTTCGACATCGACGATCAGCACCACCGAACCGTCGTCGAGCAGCGCCCCGGCGGAAATATCCTGAACCTTGCCCAGCCGCTCATCCAGCGGTAGCACCACCAGCGTGCGCTCGCCGACAAACCGCTCGACTGCCACCCCGTAGATCGCGTCACGCTCGCGAATCACCACGACCTTGAGGGTTTCGCCGCTGCTCTGACTGGCCGGACGATTCAGCAACTGACTGGCCGCGACCAGCCCGACGTGTCGGCCTTCATGCCAGAAATGCTGACGGCCCTCGATCTGCACGATGTCCTGTGGCTCCAGATCACACATGCGCTCGATATGCGCCAGCGGAAACGCATAAGCCTCCTCGCCGACTTCCACCACCAGACTGCGCACCACCGACAGGGTCAGCGGCACTTCCAGATGAAAGCGGCTGCCCTCGCCCGCCGTCTGCTCCAGCACCACCGCGCCGCGCAGTTGCCGCACCATGTGCTGCACCGCATCGAGACCGACGCCACGCCCGGACACTTCGGTGACCGTGTCGCGCAGGCTGAAACCCGGCAGAAACAGGAACGTCAGCAACTCTTCTTCGCTCAATTGTGCGGCGGTTTCTGCCGGTGACAATTGGCGTTCAACGATGCTGCGGCGGACCTTTTCCAGATCGACGCCATTGCCATCATCGCTCAATTCCAGCACCAGCAAACCGGCCTGATGCGAGGCACGCAGGCGGATCAGGCCTTCTTCGGACTTACCCTTGAGCAAGCGTTGTTCCGGGGTTTCGATGCCGTGATCGACCGCGTTGCGCAGCAAATGAGTCAGCGGCGCTTCGAGTTTTTCCAGCACGTCGCGATCGACCTGGGTCTTCTCGCCCTCGATCTCCAGCCTTACCTGTTTGCCGAGGCTGCGCCCCAGGTCTCGAACCATGCGCACCTGACCGGTGAGCACGTCGGCGAACGGGCGCATGCGGCAGGCCAGCGCAGTGTCGTAGAGCACCTGGGCGCGCTGGCTGGCTTGCCAGGCGAACTCGTCGAGCTCGGCGTTCTTTTCCGCGAGCAATTGCTGAGACTCGGCCAGCAAGCGCCGCGCATCTTCAAGGGCTTCCTGGGCCTCAAGGCTCAGCGCATGTTCCTTGAGATGCACGTTGAGGCTTTCCAGTGCCCGCAGGCCATTATTCTGCATGCGTTTGAGACGCTGCATGGTCGCCAGATGCGGCTTGAGGCGCTGGGTTTCGACCAGCGATTTACTCGACAGGTCGAGCAGGCTGTTCAGGCGTTCGGCGGTGACCCGCAGCACGCGCTCGCCGCCCTCGGTGGTGCGCTTGCTCTTGCGCGGGGCCGGGTCGGAGGTTTCCAGCGGTGTCTCGATCACTTGCGCCGGGGTTTCAATCGGTGCAGGCGCAGGCGGCGGCGCCTGCATCTGCAACTCGGCCATCGGCGGTGGCGCCACTGTGGGCGCTGCCGAAGGGTCGAGCAGGAGTCCCATCAACGCCACATACGCTTCGATGTCCGGCGCTTGCGGAGCATTGGCCGGCGTGGCGATGCGCATCAACAGATCGGTGCCCTGCAACAACGCATCGATGTGCTCGGGACGCAGCAACAGCCGCCCCTCCTGCGCGCTGACCAGGCAATCTTCCATCACATGGGCGACGCTGACACCGCTGTCGATGCCGACGATCCGCGCCGCGCCCTTGAGCGAGTGCGCCGCACGCATGCACGATTCCAGATAGTCGGCCTGAGTCGGGTTGCGCTCCAGCGCCAGCAGCCCGCTGCTGAGCACCTGGGTCTGGGCTTCGGCTTCCAGGCTGAACAGCTCCAGCAGCGAGGCGTCGCGCATTTGCTCGGGGGTCATGTGAGGCTCCGGGTCACGGCGGACAGCAGCTGTTCTTCATCCAGCCAGCGTAGGCTGCGCCCCCGGAATTGCAGGACACCACGGGTGTATTTGGCGCTGGCCGTGCTGTTGTGCTCAGCGCCGGCACGCGACGCGGCGTCGAGAATTTTTTGATCGATGGCGTGGATGCCGTCGACCTCGTCCACCGGCACCACCACCGGTCCGCCGTGGGCGGCGATGATCAGCATGCGCGGCATGACCCGCGCGCCAGTAGCCGGTGCGGCGTTGCCATCCAGATCGAGCAACTCGACCAGCGACAGGCACGCCACCAGCGCCCCGCGCACGTTCGCCACACCGAGCAAGGCCCGCGAGCGTTGGTGTGGCAACGAGTGGATCGCCTGCAGCGGCGCTACCTCCACCAGGCTGCGGGTGGCCAGTCCCAACCATTCCTCGCCGAGGCGGAACATCAGCAGCGAACGGGTTTTCACATCGGTTTCGACCGCCACGGCGACCGGATCGCGTTCGTCCTGCTGCAATGCATAACGGTCCAGCAGGCGCGTGGCGGCGGCGGAATACACCGCGCAGTTGCGGCAATGAATATGCTCGGCCAGCAACGGGCACGACTTATCGCCATGAATACCGATACGGTTCCAGCAATCATCGATGGCCCGGGCGTCTTCGTGGGTGACGTTCAAGGTGTCGGACGGGATCATCGTTTACGCTCACTGTCGGCGGTGCGGCCGCTGCGGGCGGCACGTTCCTGCAATCGTCTGGCACCGGCGCTATCGCCCTGGGCCTGCAGCAAGGCGGCCAGGTGCATCAACGCTTCGGGGTGTTGCGGTTCAAGGTACAAGGCCTTGCGGTAATGACTCTGGGCTTCGAGCGCGGCACCGGCAACATCGCTGAGCAGACCGAGCCAGTAAAACACCTGCGCCACCGGTTCGTGACTGCGCAGATACTGCTCGCATGCCGCGCGGGCCTCGGCGCTTTTGCCTTCGTTGGCCAGCGCGGCGATGTTGGCGAGCAAGGTCGCCGCGTCCGGGTTGGCGCTTTTGCTGTTGACGGGCAACGGTGCAACGCTGGCAAACGGCCGCGGACGCACCGGCGGCGATACTGGCGGCGGACTGCGCAGCGGTTGGCGCACCGGCAAAGGGGTCGGGGTCGGCAATGCCACAGGTTCGGGCATGGGTTCAGCGTGTCGACTGAAGGCAAACGACTGCGGGATGCCGATCGAGCGCATGCCCAGGCGCCCGAGCAGACTGCCCTCGGCCGGGCCGATGAACAACACGCCATCAACGTGCGTCAGACGCTTGAGCACTTCGAAGACTTGCTTCTGCGTCGGCTGGTCGAAATAGATCAGCAGGTTGCGGCAGAACACAAAATCGAACGGCGGCTCACCCGCCAGCAGCGTCGGATCCAGCACATTGCCGGCCTGCAGGCGCACCTGCTCACGCACCGCTTCGCTGACCCGATGGCCGTCCTGCTCGGCGGTGAAATGACGCTCGCGAAAATCCAGATCCTGCCCCCGAAACGAGTTCTTGCCGTACAACGCCCGTCGCGCCTTGTCCACCGACAGCGGGCTGACGTCCATGCCGTCGACCTTGAACTGATGCGGCTTGAGCCCGGCATCGAGCAAGGCCATGGCAATCGAATAGGGTTCTTCGCCGGTCGAGCACGGCAGGCTGAGGATGCGCAGCGCGCGCATGTTGTTCAATTCGTCCAGACGCTTGCGCGCCAGCTTGCCGAGGGTGGCGAAGGATTCCGGATAACGGAAAAACCACGTTTCGGGGACGATCACCGCTTCGATCAACGCCTGCTGTTCGTCCCGAGAACCTTGCAGCAGTTGCCAGTATTCATCGCTGTGCGCGGCTTGCGAGAGCGTGGTGCGTTGGCGCACCGCGCGCTCGATGATCGCCGGCCCCACCGACGTGACATCCAGGCCGATGCGTTCCTTGAGGAAATCGAAAAAACGCTGGTCGCTGCTCATGACTGCGCCCCAAGCGGCGCCGGAAACAGCAGGCTGCGCACCGCGTCATCCAGCAAGTCGTTGACCCGCACCCACTGCACCAGCCCCTGGGCATCTTCGCGCACCGGGCCGAGGTACGGCGCCTGACGATTGTCCAGGCCATACGGCTGAAAATCCTCGGGGTTGCAGCGCAGGGTATCGGTCGCCTGTTCAAGGATCAGCCCGAGCCAGCGCGACGGCTGCTGTTCATCCGGACGGTAATGCACCAGCACCAGCCGCGTACTGGTGCGCGCCTCGGCGGGATGGCCGAAAGTCAGCGCGCTGAGGTCGATGGCCGGTACCACCGCACCGCGATAGGCGAACACCCCGGCGACCCAGTTCGGCGCTTGGGCAATCGGCTTCAACGGCAGGCGCGGCAACACTTCCGCCACCTCGGTGGCGCGCAAGGCGTAACGCTCGCTGCCGATGCGAAACAGCAGGAACAACGCCTGCTTCGCCACCGGCGCAGCGCTGCGTTTGGCGGTGACTTCGCTCATCAGACTTTGAATCGCGAAACGCCGCTGCGCAGCCCGACGGCCACCTGGCTCAGTTCGTCGATGGCGAAACTGGCCTGACGCAGCGACTCGACGGTCTGGCTGCTGGCGTCGCCCAACTGCACCAGCGCATGGTTGATCTGTTCGGCACCGGTGGCCTGGGCCTGCATGCCTTCGTTGACCATCAACACCCGCGGCGCCAGCGCCTGCACCTGATGGATGATCTGCGACAGTTGCTCGCCGACCTGCTGCACTTCGGCCATGCCCCGGCGCACTTCTTCGGAGAACTTGTCCATGCCCATCACGCCAGCAGACACCGCCGACTGGATCTCGCGGACCATCTGCTCAATGTCGTAAGTGGCGACGGCGGTCTGATCCGCCAGACGCCGTACTTCGGTGGCGACCACGGCAAAACCACGCCCGTACTCGCCGGCCTTCTCGGCCTCGATGGCAGCGTTGAGCGACAGCAGGTTGGTCTGATCGGCGACCTTGACGATGGTCACCACCACCTGATTGATGTTGCCGGCCTTCTCGTTGAGGATCGCCAGTTTGGCATTGACCAGATCGGCTGCGCCCATCACCGAGTGCATGGTGTCTTCCATGCGCGCCAGGCCTTGCTGGCCGGAACCGGCGAGTACCGAGGCCTGATCGGCGGCGGTGGACACTTCGGTCATGGTGCGCACCAGATCCCGCGAGGTGGCGGCGATTTCACGTGAGGTCGCGCCGATTTCGGTGGTGGTGGCCGCGGTTTCGGTGGCGGTGGCCTGTTGCTGCTTGGAGGTGGCGGCAATTTCGGTCACCGAAGTGGTCACCTGCACCGAGGAGCGTTGGGCCTGGGACACCAGCGAAGTCAGCTCGGTCATCATGTCGTTGAAGCCGGTTTCCACCGCGCCGAACTCGTCCTTGCGATCCAGATTCAGCCGGCTGCTCAAGTCGCCGGTACGCATGATTTCGAGGATCTTCACGATGCGGTTCATCGGCGCCATGATCGCGCGCATCAGCAACAGACCGCAGGCGCCGGCTGCGAGCACGGCCACCAGCAGCGAGACGAACATGCTGACCTTGGCCGCCGCTACCGCCTCGTCGATGTTGGCCATGGCTTGATCAGCGACCCGCTTGTTTTCGCCGATGATGTCGTTGAGTTTCATGCGACCGGTGTACCAGGCCGGGGTCAGCTTCTCGGTGAACAGCTTGACAGCCTCGGCTTCCAGATTGCGCTTGTGCAGATCGAGTACCTGATCCTGAATCTGCATGTAGGTGTCGTGATCTTTCTCGAACGCGGCGAACTCGACCCGATCTTCGTCGGTGGTGACGGTGTTGCGGTAGTTGGCCATCTGCTCTTGCAGGCGCGTCTCGAACGCCTTGTAATCCGCCGCATCTTCGCTGCTGATGCCCTGCCCTTCCTTGAGGCCGAGCAGTTCCTGGGTCTGCAAATAGCTGTCAACCCACGCCCCGCGAATCATCGAGCTGTAATAGACGCCGGGAACCGCGTCGTCACGCACGCTGCTTTCACTGGCTTCGATTTTCAGCAGGCGGGAATACGAAACGACGACCATCAGCAACATGATGGCGATAATCACCGCAAAGCTCGCCAAAATGCGTTGGCGTAACGTCCAGTTCTTCACAGTGATTCCTCGTGCCTAAGTCGAAATGCGGGGAGTATAGCCGAGGGCGGTGTTTCATTTATAAGACGCTTTTTAACCCTCGGGCCGGCCCGACTTGGTTCGCGGGAAGGCTCTGGGGTGGGACTGTCCGACAATCCGGGGCTGGCGTGCCAGTGATGGAATGGCAAAAAGGGGCGCTGGATCGGCCATTGCTGCGGATGCGCGGCTGAAAACGCAATCGTGAGCAGGCTCGCGCCTACTAATTTCGGCGTCCAGTCCAAAACCCTGTAGGAGCTGGGGGACGGTGGGGAGTTTTTGTTTTTTAAGGCCACAACAAAAAAATGCCGCGGGCCCCCGCTCCCGCCTAGGGTACCGGGG
>NZ_JAJSLU010000004.1:16093-75719 GCF_023063025.1 Pseudomonas sp. YL2
CCCCAGCCCAAACCCTTGAAGGCGCGCCGCCCCCCTCCTATCTTTTATTATTAAAACCCAACAACAAAATCCCGCTCCGCCCCGCAGCTCCTACATGAGTACCGTGTTCAGGCAGTTCTATTGCGATGCCAGGCGCACCTGCTTCTCCAGCTCCACCTTCAACCCCGGCTCCAGCTTCAGTTGCTTGGCCAACTCCTCCAGATACGCCTTTTCCATAAAGCTCTCCTCATCCACCAGCATCACGCTGGCGATGTACATCTCGGCAGCCATCTCCGGCGTGCTCGCGGCCCGGGCGACGTCGACCGGGTCGAGGGGTTTGTTGAGTTCGGCGTGCAGCCAGTGTCGCAATTCCTGATCGTTGTCGAGTTTGGTGAATTCGCCTTCAATCAGTTGACGTTCGCGGTCATCGATGTGGCCGTCAGCCTTCGCGGCGGCGACCAGCGCCTTGAGAATCGCCTGGCTGTGTTGTTCGGCTTGCGCCGGTGGCAGACGATCCAGGGTTTGCGGTTCGGTTTGTGGGGCGGTGCCTTTCTGGGCGTTCCAGTTGCCGTAAGCCTTATAGGCCAGCACACCAAGGGCAGCGAGGCCACCGTAGACCGCAACTTTGCCGCCGACCTTGCGCGCCTTTTTGCTGCCGAGCAGCAGGCCCATGGCCCCGGCCGCCAGAGCACCACCGCCCGCCCCCGAGAGCAAGCCGCCCAGCGCACCGGAGCCTGAAGACCCACCGAGCAAACCGCCCAGCCCGCCAGCCGCGGGTTTGTTCTGCGCGTTACCGGCCTTGTTCTGCAACAGATCCTGGCCGGACTTGAGAAGTTGATCGAGCAATCCACGGGTGTTCATGTTCCGCCTCCAAAACAGGGGTTATCCGGATCTATCAGGCCCTCAGCCTAGTTCGAAAGTGCCCCGGCCCTGCCCGCAAGTGTACTTCCAGATGTTGCTCAGCAGGCGCAGGCCCTTCGCGAAAATAGATATACACTCAGGCCAATCTATAAAAGCCGCCCACCGGGTACCCCTCCTCATGATGACCCTGCGTCAGATCCGTCACTTCATCGCGGTGGCCGAGACCGGCTCGATTTCCGCCGCCGCGCAAACCGCGTTTATTTCCCAATCGACCCTGACCCTCGCCATTCAGCAACTGGAAGAGGAAATCGGCGTCAGCCTGTTCAGCCGCCACGCCAAGGGCATGACCCTGACCCATCAGGGCCACCAGTTCCTGCGGCAGGCGCACCTGATTCTGGCCACCGTGGACAATGCCAAGCGCAGCCTGCAACAAAGCACCGATC
Source organism: Pseudomonas sp. YL2 (assembly GCF_023063025.1). NCBI lineage: Bacteria > Pseudomonadati > Pseudomonadota > Gammaproteobacteria > Pseudomonadales > Pseudomonadaceae > Pseudomonas > Pseudomonas sp. YL2. The sequence continues at coordinate 17,377 of NZ_JAJSLU010000004.1, forward strand.
AGGTCGCCGGACAGTTGATCGTCGGCGTGACCAGCCTGGTCGCCGGTTATTACCTCGCCGATCTGCTCACCCGATTCCAGCGTGCCTATCCCAACGTCGAGATCCGGGTGATGGAGGACGAGCGGCCGTACATCGAGCATTTGCTGGTCAGCGGCGAAATCGATGTTGGCGTGCTGATCCTGTCCAACCTCGAAGACCGCCACGCCCTGCAGACCGAAGTGCTGACCCACTCGCCGCACCGTCTGTGGCTGCCGGCCCAGCATCCGCTGCTGGAACACGACAGCATCAACCTCGCCGATGTCGCGCGCGAGCCGCTGATTCAACTGAATGTTGATGAAATGGATCGCAACGCCCAAAGACTTTGGCGCGGCGCCGGGCTGCAACCGAAGATCACTCTCAGAACCGCATCCACCGAGGCGGTGCGAAGTCTGGTGGCGGCAGGTCTGGGCGTATCGATTCAACCGGACATGACTTACCGCCCGTGGTCACTGGAGGGCGACATCATCGAAGCGCGGCCGATTGCCGACCTCAACCAGACCCTCGACGTCGGTCTGGCCTGGCGCCGAGGGACCGCGCGCCCTGCCCTGGTTGATCCATTCCTGACCGTAGCCCGCGAACAACCGCACGGCGGACGCAAGCCATCTATTTAATCGAATGCCACCTTCAGTATTTAGAATTTGTCGACCTCGGAGCCGCGCACTAGTCTTGCTGCATCTATAAGACGGTCGGCTCCCGGGCACGGGAGCCACAATGACCACACAAGAAAAGAGATCGCGGAAAATGGCTGGCGTGCAGACCCCGATGTGTACCGCGTTGTTGATCGACGGCGAACTGGTCGCCGGGCAGGGTTTTGTCGAACCGATCCTCAACCCGGCCAGCGGTGAAATCCTCACCCACATCGCCGAGGCCAGCACCGAGCAGGTCGAAACCGCGATCCTCGCCGCCCATCGCGCTTTTGGCGAATGGTCGCGCACCACGCCGCAACAACGTTCCAGTCTGCTGCTGGACATCGCCAACGCCGTCGAAAAACACGCCGATTACCTCGCCCGCCTCGAAGCGCTGAACTGCGGCAAGCCGCTGCACTTGGCGCGGCAGGACGATCTGACCGCCACCGTCGACGTGTTCCGCTTCTTCGCTGGTGCCGTGCGCTGCCAGACCGGTCAGCTCAGCGGCGAATACCTGCCGGGCTACACCAGCATGGTGCGTCGCGATCCGATTGGCGTGGTGGCGTCGATTGCCCCGTGGAACTACCCGATCATGATGGCCGCGTGGAAAATCGCCCCGGCCCTCGCCGCCGGCAATACGCTGGTGTTCAAGCCGTCGGAACACACACCGCTGTCGATCCTCGCACTGGCGCCAGCACTCGCCGAGATCCTGCCGCGCGGGGTGATCAACATCATCTGCGGCGGCGGTGAAGGCGTCGGCAGCCATCTGGTCGGGCACGCCAAGGTGCGCATGGTCTCGCTGACCGGCGATATCGTCACCGGGCAGAAGATCCTTCAGGCGGCAGCAAAAACCCTCAAGCGCACGCATCTGGAACTCGGCGGCAAAGCCCCGGTGATCGTCTGCAACGATGCCGACATTCAAGCGGTGGTCGACGGCGTGCGCACCTACGGTTATTACAACGCCGGGCAGGACTGCACCGCCGCGTGCCGGATCTACGCGCAAGCCGGCATTCACGACAAACTTGTCGCCGAACTCGGCGCAGCGGTCAGCAGCCTGCGCTTCGCCGGCAAGCGCGATGCCGACAACGAGATCGGCCCGCTGATCAGCACCCGCCAGCGCGACCGCGTGGCCAGTTTCGTCGAGCGCGCCCTCGGCCAGCCGCACATCGAGCGGGTGACCGGCGCGGCGGTGCATTCCGGCGCCGGGTTCTTCTACCAGCCGACGTTGCTGGCCGGTTGCAAACAGACTGATGAAATCGTCCAGCGAGAAGTGTTCGGCCCGGTGGTCACCGTGACCCGCTTCGACGAACTCGCGCAAGCCGTGGACTGGGCCAACGACTCCGAATACGGCCTCGCCTCGTCGGTGTGGACGCAGAATCTGGACAAGGCAATGCAGGTCGCCGCCCGTTTGCAGTACGGCTGCACGTGGATCAACAGCCATTTCATGCTGGTCAGCGAAATGCCCCACGGCGGGCTGAAACGCTCCGGATACGGCAAAGACTTATCCAGTGATTCGCTGCAGGACTACAGCGTGGTGCGGCACATCATGGCCCGCCACGGCCAGCATCTCTGACTACGCTAATAACAAGCCGCCAACGGCATGCTGCACCGCGTTCACAACTGCCCCGACCATAATTTAAAGAAGAGGGTTCAACCATGTTCGTGCACAAGACCGCACTGCTCAGTGCAATCACCACAGCCTTGCTGGCCAGCGCCAGCCTGCAAGCTGCCGAGCCGCTGAAGGCGGTCGGCGCCGGCGAGGGTCAGCTGGATATCGTGGCCTGGCCGGGCTACATCGAACGTGGCGAGAGCGACAAGGCTTACGACTGGGTGAGCGGTTTCGAGAAGGAAACCGGCTGCAAGGTCAACGTCAAGACCGCCGCGACCTCCGACGAGATGGTCAGCCTGATGGCCAAGGGTGGTTACGATCTGGTCACCGCTTCGGGCGATGCCTCGTTGCGCCTGATCGTCGGCAAGCGTGTGCAACCGATCAACACCGCGTTGATCCCGAACTGGAAAACCCTCGACCCACGGCTGAAAGATGCGCCGTGGTACGTGGTCAACAACCAGACCTACGGCACCCCGTATCAGTGGGGCCCGAACGTGCTGATGTACAACACCAACGTATTCAAGACGCCGCCGACCAGCTGGAACGTACTGTTCGACGCGCAGAATTTCCCCGACGGCAAACCGAACAAGGGTCGCGTGCAGGCCTATGACGGCCCGATCTACATCGCCGATGCGGCGCTGTACCTGAAGACCGCCAAACCTGAGCTGGGGATCAAGGATCCGTATCAACTCACCGAGGCGCAGTACAAGGCCGTGCTCGATCTGTTGCGCGCGCAGCAGCCATTGATTCACCGTTACTGGCACGACACCACGGTGCAGATGAGCGACTTCAAGAACGAAGGTGTTGTCGCGTCGAGCGCGTGGCCGTATCAGGTCAACGGCCTGATCAACGAGAAACAGCCGATCGCCTCGACCATTCCCAAAGAGGGCGCCACTGGTTGGGCCGACACCACCATGCTGCACGCCGAAGCCAAGCATCCGAACTGCGCCTACAAGTGGATGGACTGGTCGTTGCAGCCGAAAGTCCAGGGTGACGTGGCGGCGTGGTTCGGTTCGTTGCCAGCCGTGCCCGCGGCGTGCAAGGAGAGCGAACTGCTCGGCGCCGAGGGTTGCAAGACCAATGGCTTCGACCAGTTCGACAAGATCGCCTTCTGGAAAACCCCGCAGGCTGAGGGCGGCAAGTTCGTGCCTTATAGCCGCTGGACTCAGGACTACATTGCGATCATGGGCGGCCGTTAGCCTTTGAGTTGACTCCGCTCTCCCTGTGGGAGCGGGCTTGCTCGCGAAAGCGCCAGGTGAGTCAGCATCAAAGTCGAATGAAAGACCGCATTCGCGAGCAAGCCCGCTCCCACATTTGATCTCCATCACCGGTAGATCGCATTCGTTTCAGCTTTTTCAGAAGTCCAGGCGACGGCCCACGCCTTTTTGGAGCACCGCACCATGACGCTTGCAGTCCAGTTCACCAACGTTTCCCGGCAGTTCGGCGAGGTGAAGGCCGTTGACCGGGTTTCCATCGACATCCAGGACGGCGAGTTCTTTTCCATGCTCGGCCCTTCCGGCTCGGGCAAGACCACCTGCCTGCGCCTGATCGCCGGTTTCGAACAACCGAGTGCCGGCTCGATCCGCATTCACGGCGCCGAAGCCGCCGGTCTGCCGCCGTATCAACGTGATGTGAACACCGTCTTCCAGGACTACGCGCTGTTCCCGCACATGAACGTGCTGGACAACGTAGCCTATGGCTTGAAGGTCAAAGGCGTGAGCAAAACCGAGCGCCACAAGCGCGCCGAAGAGGCGTTGGACATGGTCGCCCTCGGCGGTTATGGCGCACGCAAACCGGTGCAGTTGTCCGGCGGTCAGCGCCAGCGTGTCGCCCTCGCCCGCGCCTTGGTCAATCGCCCGCGCGTGCTGTTGCTTGATGAGCCATTGGGCGCCCTCGACCTGAAATTGCGCGAGCAGATGCAGAGTGAACTGAAGAAGCTGCAACGCCAGCTCGGCATCACTTTCATCTTCGTCACTCACGACCAGACCGAGGCGCTGTCGATGTCCGATCGCGTCGCTGTATTCAACAAGGGCCGCATCGAACAGGTCGACACCCCGCGCAATCTGTACATGAAACCCACCACCACGTTCGTCGCCGAATTCGTCGGCACCTCGAACGTGATTCGCGGCGATCTGGCGCGCCAGCTCAGCGGCCATCCGCAGCCGTTTTCGATTCGCCCCGAACACGTGCGTTTCGCCGAAGGGCCTCTCGCCAGCCATGAAATCGAAGTCAGCGGTCTGCTCCACGACATCCAGTATCAGGGCAGCGCCACGCGCTATGAACTGACGCTGGAAAACGGCCAGACCCTGAGCATCAGCCACGCCAACAATCAGTGGATCGACAGCAGCGCACAACACCAGACCGGCCAGCGCCTGAGCGCACGCTGGGCGCGGGAAGCGATGATCCCGCTGCATGACACCGTCGCGAGCGGGGTCTGAAATGAGCACGCTCGCAATGACCCAATCGCCGCCCCTGCGCCGGTTCTCCAACCTGCTCTATCGCAAACCGAACCTGTATCTGTCGCTGCTGCTGGTGCCGCCGTTGCTGTGGTTTGGCGCGATCTACCTCGGCTCGCTGCTGGTGCTGTTGTGGCAGGGTTTCTACACCTTCGACGACTTCACCATGGCGGTCACCCCTGACCTGACCCTGGCGAATTTTGCCGCGCTGTTTCAGCCATCGAACTTCGACATCATTTTGCGCACGCTGAGCATGGCCATCGTCGTGTCGATCGCCAGCGCCATCGTCGCGTTCCCGATTGCCTACTACATGGCGCGCTACACCACGGGCAAGACCAAGGCGTTTTTCTACATCGCAGTGATGATGCCGATGTGGGCCAGTTACATCGTCAAGGCCTACGCCTGGACGTTACTGTTGGCCAAGGGCGGCGTCGCGCAATGGTTCGTCCAGCATCTGGGACTGGAGCCGGTGTTGCAGTTCATCCTCGGCATTCCCGGGGTGGGCGGCAGCACCTTGTCGACCTCACATCTGGGACGGTTCATGGTGTTCGTCTACATCTGGCTGCCGTTCATGATCCTGCCGATTCAAGCGTCGCTGGAACGTCTGCCGCCATCGCTGTTGCAGGCTTCCGCCGACCTCGGGGCCAAGCCGCGCCAGACCTTCATGCAGGTGATTTTGCCGCTGTCGGTGCCAGGAATTGCGGCCGGTTCGATCTTCACTTTTTCCCTGACCCTGGGCGACTTCATCGTGCCGCAATTGGTCGGGCCGCCGGGTTACTTCGTCGGCAGTATGGTGTACGCGCAGCAAGGTGCGATCGGCAACATGCCGATGGCCGCAGCGTTCACGTTGGTGCCGATTGTGTTGATCGCCATTTACCTGTCCATCGTCAAACGACTGGGGGCCTTCGATGCACTCTGAAAAAGCATCTCTCGGTCTGCGCATCGCAGCCTGGGGCGGGTTGGTGTTTCTGCACTTCCCGATCCTGATCATCTTTCTTTACGCCTTCAACACCGAGGAAGCCGCGTTCAGCTTTCCGCCGAAGGGCTTCACCCTGCACTGGTTCAGCGTGGCGTTTTCGCGGCCGGATGTGCTGGAGGCGATCAAGCTCTCGCTGCAGATTGCCGCCATCGCCACGTTGATCGCGATGGTGCTCGGTACGCTGGCTTCGGCAGCGTTGTACCGCCGCGATTTCTTCGGCAAGCAGGGCATTTCGCTGATGCTGATTTTGCCGATCGCGCTGCCGGGGATCATCACCGGGATCGCGCTGCTGGCGACGTTCAAGACACTGGGGATCGAGCCGGGGATGTTCACCATCATCGTCGGCCACGCGACCTTCTGCGTGGTGATCGTCTACAACAACGTCATCGCCCGTCTGCGCCGCACCTCGCACAGTTTGATCGAGGCGTCGATGGATCTTGGTGCCGACGGTTGGCAGACCTTCCGCTACATCATCCTGCCGAACCTCGGCTCGGCGTTGCTGGCCGGCGGCATGCTCGCCTTTGCGCTGTCGTTCGACGAAATCATCGTCACCACGTTCACCGCCGGGCATGAGCGCACGTTGCCGTTGTGGCTGCTCAACCAGCTCAGCCGCCCACGGGATGTGCCGGTGACCAACGTCGTCGCCATGCTGGTGATGATGGTGACCATGCTGCCGATTCTCGGCGCGTATTACCTGACCCGGGGTGGCGAGAGTGTCGCGGGCAGTGGTGGGAAATAACCGAATAACTGAAGAAACCGGATCGAAATGTGGGAGCGGGCTTGCTCGCGAAGAGGCAATCAAATTCAGCATTGATGTCGGCTGACCCACCGCTTTCGCGAGCAAGCCCGCTCCCACAATGGAACCCGGTTTCTTCAGAAAAATAACAATTGCTTCGAAGAGGACAACAGACATGCAAACCAGACTCTTGATCAACGGCCACCTGGTCAACGGCGAAGGCCCGGCCCAACCGGTGCTCAACCCGGCGCTCGGCAGCGTACTGGTGGAGATCAACGAGGCCTCCGAGGCCCAAGTCGATGCCGCCGTGCGCGCCGCCGATAATGCGTTCGCCGAGTGGTCGCAAACCACACCGAAAGACCGTTCGCTGCTGCTGCTCAAACTCGCCGACGCCATCGAAGCCCACGGCGAGGAACTGGCGAAACTCGAATCCGACAACTGCGGTAAACCCTACAGCGCTGCATTGAACGACGAGATCCCGGCGATTGCCGACGTGTTCCGTTTCTTCGCTGGCGCCAGCCGTTGCATGAGCGGTTCGGCCGGTGGCGAATACCTGCCCGGCCACACCTCGATGATCCGCCGCGACCCAGTGGGCGTGATCGCGTCCATCGCGCCGTGGAACTACCCGTTGATGATGGTCGCCTGGAAAATCGCCCCGGCCCTCGCTGCCGGTAATACCGTGGTGCTCAAGCCGTCGGAACAAACCCCGCTGACCGCGTTGCGTCTGGCCGAACTGGCGTCGGAAATCTTCCCGGCCGGTGTACTCAATTTGGTATTCGGTCGCGGTCCTAGCGTCGGCAGCCCGCTGGTCACGCATCCTAAAGTGCGCATGGTCTCGCTGACCGGCTCCATCGCCACTGGCTCGAACATCATTTCCAGCACCGCCGACAGCGTCAAACGCATGCACATGGAACTGGGTGGCAAGGCGCCGGTGATCATCTTCGACGACGCCGACATCGATGCCGCCGTCGAAGGCATCCGCACCTTCGGTTTCTACAACGCCGGACAGGACTGCACTGCCGCGTGCCGGATCTATGCGCAGCAAGGCATCTACGACAAGTTTGTCGAGAAGCTCGGCGCGGCGGTGAGCAGCATCAAGTACGGCTTGCAGGATGATCCGTCGACCGAACTGGGGCCATTGATCACCGCGCAGCATCGCGACCGCGTGGCCGCTTTCGTCGAACGCGCCGTGGCACAGTCGCACATTCGCTTGATCACCGGTGGCAAGGCTGTGGAAGGCGACGGTTTCTTCTTCGAACCGACGGTGCTGGCCGACGCGCAACAGGATGACGAAATCGTTCGCCGTGAAGTGTTCGGGCCGGTGGTGTCGGTAACCAAGTTCACCGATGAAGCGCAGGCGCTGGAGTGGGCCAACGACTCCGACTACGGCCTGGCGTCCTCGGTGTGGACGGCGGATGTCGGACGCGCGCATCGCTTGTCGGCGCGGTTGCAGTACGGCTGCACTTGGGTCAACACACACTTCATGCTCGTCAGCGAAATGCCCCATGGCGGGCAGAAATTGTCCGGTTACGGCAAGGACATGTCCATGTATGGGCTGGAGGACTACACCACGGTTCGGCATGTGATGTTCAAGCACTAAAGCATCGCCAGCAGGCTGGCTCCTACAAGGAATCGCATTTCAACCTGTAGGAGTGAGCCTGCTCGCGATGGCGTCAACTCCGGCTTCAAGGCGGAAACCGGCCACACGCACCACCAGGATTCAACACCTAACAATAACTACCGACCCGGGCGGCGCCCACAAAGCCCCGCCACGGCTTCGGCCATCCGAAATCTGCCGATTTCACGGAGCAAACACCCATGAGTGCCTCACCCGAATTCTCGGCCGCCGTTGCCGACAGCGATGCCGAACAACTGCGCAAACTCGGCTACACCTCCAACTTCAACCGCAGCATGAGCCTGTGGGAAAACTTCGCTTTAGGGTTCACCTATCTGTCACCGGTCGTGGGGGTTTATACCCTGTTCGGCCTGTGCCTCGCGGCCGGCGGGCCACCGATGTTCTGGGCTTACTTGCTGGTCGGTTGCGGCCAGTTGCTGGTGTGCCTGATCTTCGGCGAAGTGGTCTCGCAGTTCCCGATTTCCGGCGGCGTTTATCCATGGGCGCGACGTCTGGTCGGCAAAAAATGGGCGTGGATGGTCGGCTGGATCTACTCCATCGCCCTGTGCGTGACCATCGCGGCGGTGGCCGTCGGTGCCGGCCCGTATCTGGCGGCGATGCTCGGGTTTGAGCCGAGCAACAACACCAACATCGTCATCGCGCTGGTGCTGACCTTGTTCGCCACGCTGGTCAATCTGAGCGGCACCAAAGTGCTGGCGCGTATCGCCATGTTCGGCTTCCTCTGCGAACTGGTCGGCGCGGTAATCGTCGGCGTGTACCTGCTGATCTTCGAGCGCCACCAACCGCTGAGTGTGCTGTTCAACACTTTCGACATCAGCGTCGATGGCTCATACCTGCCGGCGTTCCTCACCGCTTCGCTGGCCGGGATGTTCCTCTACTACGGCTTCGAGGCCTGCGGCGACGTCGCCGAAGAAACCCCGAACCCCAGTGCAAAAATTCCGGTGGCCATGCGCATGACCATCTACATCGGCGGCATCGCGGCAATGTTTGCCTGCCTGGCGCTGATCCTCGCCGTGCCGGACATGCAAGCGGTGATCAACGGCACCGACAAGGACCCGGTCACCACCATCCTCAACAACGCCTTCGGCCCGATCGGCTCGAAAGTGGTGATGGGCGTGGTGATGATTTCCTTCATCTCCTGCGTCATCAGCCTGCAGGCTGCGGCGAGTCGTCTGCTGTACTCCTACGCCCGCGACGAAATGGTCATCGGCAGCCGACTGCTGAAAAAGATTTCTCCTACAACCCAGGTGCCAGTTGCCGCGCTGTTCGTGTCCGGCGTCCTGCCCGCCCTGATCATCGCCCTCGGCTTCTTCCTGCAGGACGCCGTGGCCACCATCGTCAGCTTCGCCGCCATCGGCATCTACCTCGCGTTCCAGATGATCGTGCTGGCCGCTTTGTATGCGCGGATGAAAGGCTGGAAACCCAGCGGCAAATTCACCCTCGGCGCCTGGGGCTGGCCGGTGAACATCGGCGCGCTGGTGTATGGCGTCGGCGCGATCATCAACATGGCCTGGCCACGTACGCCGGATGCGGCGTGGTATGTGAACTATGCGATGGTGTTAAGCACGGTGATCGTGATTGGGTTGGGGCTGGTTTACATGTGGATCGGCAAGCCGTATGACCATGGGAAGGCGCCGGCTGGGGATGCTTGGAAGGTGAGTCGCTAAGAAGAATCACCCCGGAATCGAGATTTGATTCCGGGGTCTCCTCGAAGCACTGTCATCAATTCATCAGTACGCCATTTGATATCGGCTTTACCTCTAACAGCTTCGAAGCGATCCAGATCGATCACCTTTCTCTTTTTACCCTTCGCTTCATCTTTGCTCACAGAATTGCTTCTCCCTTTTCCCGATTGCTAACTCATAAAGGAAAATCTTCGGTGCAGGGATGGTTTAGCAGCGGAATCTAAAAAAACAGGCATTTCCTACAGCTACAGCCTGCCTGAAAAAGCCCCATTTCCTACGATGTGGGGCGAAAGGGTAGACTTGTCGCCGCAAGCGCCTGACCGATAGGCTTTATCCCGTCGCTGTTCATTCAGCGACCCGGGGTCGAAGCCGGAAACTGTCAACGCGGTGCTTGCATGCCCTCCATTGAATTGTGGCTGTTTCGCAGCTTCAGTTTTGCTTTATGGCGGGCCGTGTGGCGCGGGCCTTCTGGCTTTTCCGTGTTTGACTGGAAGTATCCCGACTTCGAACGCCATACGGTTCGCCACCCAACTTGTCGAAGAGTTGATGGCGACTTTCCTACTCAAATCGGAAGTCACTACATGTCTGCACAAATCCAAAACTCATCGTCGACCCACTTCACCCCCACCGTCTTCACCCGCCACAACCGCTTCCTCCACGCATTCATGCAAGACCACGAAGCCTGGTTCTGCGTGCAAGATCTCGGTCGCTTGATGGGTTACCCCCTGAACGAACGCCTTACCCTGAAACTCGATCCCGACCAGCGTCGCCATGTCCTCCTGCGTCGGGACGGCGAAATCATCGATTGCGCGATGGTCAGCGAGTCCGGCCTGTTCGCCCTGCTCGTCCATCACTTCGTCCCGGAAAACCGACACCTGCGCCAATGGCTGAGCCATGAAGTCATCCCGATGCTGCGCGAAACTCAATCAAGCCCTGTGGAAAACCACCCGAGCTTGAGCTCAATGCATTGGGCAGGCGTTACCGTACCGCTGCTGCACTGGCAACAGCAGGCGTGGGTCAAATGGCGGGATGTGCCGGAGTTGATGCGCGGCCAGCGGCCGTATCCAGTCCTGGGAACGTGTAGCTGATCCAGATAAAAAGGGGCGGACCTTTCAGTCCGCACCTTTTTATTTCCACTCAAAACCGCGAAACACTGCGCATCGCATCCACCAGATACCGCATCGCAATCCGGTCGCTCTCCGACAACTCGCGATAACGCTCCACCAGCTTCAGCTCTTCAGAACTCAAACGACGCCTTCTACGGCCGCTGCCGAGGCAGGGGAAGATGCCGAGCATTTCGGCGATACCTTGTATTTTTGCCATGGACGATGTCCTTCAATACTTCAAAGAATTGCTAAACCACCACATCGCCCTGCCCCTTACAGCAGCGCCGTGTGCCCTACCGGTCAACACCGGCCATGCCCATAGAATAGAAATTTAATCGGCGCTGAAAAGCGGTTTTTAGAGTAATTAGTCGAAAAAAGCAGATATGCCGTATAAATCAGAACGCACTGTCAGATTTTTAACCGACATGTCTTGTTTCATTGACACTCTGTCACTGTGAATCAACGAATTTTGCTCGGCGAGCGAACCGTTTAAGCTAGCCGGCATCTGTTTATAGTCCGTTGCGTTTGGCCGAAGGCTTGTCCGAACCGTAATTTCTGATCCAGCACGTGCCAGGAACGGCGCGGGATTGCTCACGACAGGTTGTATTTATGCACCGCAGGAATTTGCTCAAAGCGTCGATGGCCATTGCGGCTTACACCGGTCTCTCGGCTTCCGGCCTGCTGGCCGCCCGTGCCTGGGCCGCCAATGGTGGCGCCGCCGATGGCGAGGCCCAGGCTTTCGACTTCGAAGCGCTGAAGCGCCAAGCCAAGCAATTGGCCGGAACAGCCTATCAGGACAGCAAACAGGTGCTGCCGCCGACTTTGGCGACCATGACCCCGCAGAACTTCAACGCGATCCGCTACGACGGCGATCATTCGTTGTGGAAAGAAAACAAGGGTCAGCTGGACGTGCAGTTCTTCCACGTCGGTATGGGTTTCCGTCAACCGGTGCGCATGTACAGCGTCGATCCGAAGACCCGCACCGCCCGCGAAGTGCATTTCCGCCCGACGCTGTTCAACTACGAGAACACCTCGGTCGATACCCAGCAGCTCAAGGGCGACCTGGGGTTTGCCGGTTTCAAGCTGTTCAAGGCGCCGGAGCTGGATCGGCATGACGTGGTGTCGTTCCTCGGCGCCAGTTATTTCCGCGCGGTGGACGCCACTGGCCAATATGGCCTCTCGGCCCGTGGTCTGGCCGTCGACACCTACGCGAAAAAGCGCGAAGAATTCCCTGACTTCACCAAATTCTGGTTCGAGACCCCGGATCAGAACGCCACGCGTTTTGTGGTCTATGCGCTGCTCGACTCGCCGAGCGCCACCGGTGCCTACCGCTTCGACATCGATTGCCAGGCCGAGCGCGTGGTGATGGAGATCGACGCCCACATCAACGCGCGTACCGCCATCGAACAACTGGGCATCGCACCGATGACCAGCATGTTCAGCTGCGGCACCCACGAACGCCGCATGTGCGACACCATCCACCCGCAGATTCACGACTCCGATCGCCTGGCGATGTGGCGCGGCAACGGCGAGTGGATCTGTCGCCCGCTGAACAACCCGGCGACCCTGCAGTTCAACGCGTTCGCCGACACCGATCCGAAAGGCTTCGGTCTGGTGCAGACCGACCACGAGTTCGCCAACTATCAGGACACCGTTGACTGGTACAGCAAGCGCCCGAGCCTGTGGGTCGAACCGACCACCGCGTGGGGCGAAGGCTCGATCGATCTGCTGGAAATTCCTACCACCGGCGAAACCCTCGACAACATCGTCGCGTTCTGGACCCCGAAGAAGCCAGTGGCTGCCGGCGACTCGCTGAACTATGGCTACAAGCTCTACTGGAGCGCCCTGCCACCGGTCGGCACGCCGCTGGCGCGGGTGCACGCGACCCGTTCGGGTATGGGGGGGTTCGTCGAAGGCTGGGCACCGGGCGAGCATTACCCGCCGGTCTGGGCCCGTCGTTTTGCCGTAGACTTCACCGGTGGTGGCCTGGATCGCCTGCCGCAGGGCACCGGGATCGAACCGGTGGTCACCTGCTCCAACGGCAAGGTGCAAGACTTCAGCGTGCTGGTGCTCGATGACATCAAGGGTTACCGGATCCTGTTCGACTGGTACCCGACCAGCGACAGCGTCGACCCGGTGGAACTGCGCCTGTTCATCCGCACCAATGACCGCACACTGAGCGAGACCTGGCTGTACCAGTACTTCCCGCCGGCACTGGACAAGCGCAAGTATCCTTGATGATTTGAGGCGCCTGTAAGGGCCTCTTCGCGAGCAAGCCCGCTCCCACACTGGATCCCGGTCGATCACACAGTTTGCGACCGACACAGAACCAGGGTGGGAGCGGGCTTGCTCGCGAATGCGTCAGAACATTCAACATCGGATATTGAAGAAACTGCGTCAGGTCAGTGGGCAATACAGATGAATGTCTCTGGGTTCTTGATCAAACAACTCTGGATCCGCCTGATCAACCAACCGGCAACCCTGTCTCTGATAAAACTCCACAGTGTTGCGCGATTCAGTCGCTGAAACATACAACGCCTCGGCACCGAATCGCCGGCCCTGCTCGCAGGCCAGCGCAAACAACTTCGCCCCCAGCCCTTGCCCGCGGTAATCACGGCTGATGTGCAGAAACTTCAACTGGCGCATGCTCAACCCCTGATTGCGAATAACCCGGTTATCCACAACCACCGCCGCGACCAGCGCCTGCCCATCGAAAACCCCGTACAACCAGCCACCGCGCCGCAAGCACTTCTCCAGCGCCAGCACGTTTTCCTCAGATTCCCCTACCGGCCATCCGCGCATGTCGAAATGTACCGGGTACAGAATCAGCTCACCTTTTTTTAGCCGATAACATTCCTCCACCAGCTCGCTGCGGTCGATCTGCGCCAGCAGCGGCAAGTCGTGTTCGGTCAGTTCTCGCTCGATCAACATGCTCGACTTCCTTGGCAAATGGCAGGCAAGAAAAAACCCGCCGGTTCAATGGCGGGTTTTATAGACGTTGCGCCGGTTTGAAATCAATCGCGCAGATCGGATTCGTGAATCGGCTGATCACGATGGGTCGCGCGCTGATACTGCGCCGGCCATACCGCTTTGCGCCCACCCAGATCATCGTCGGCATGCAGCGGCCAGTACGGGTCACGCAGCAGCTCGCGGGCGAGGAAGATGATGTCGGCCTGACAGGTGCGCAGAATGTGCTCAGCCTGCGCCGGCTCGGTGATCATGCCGACGGTGCCGGTGGCGATGCCGGACTCCTTGCGCACCCGTTCGGCGAAGCGCGTCTGATAACCCGGCCCCACCGGAATCTCGGCGTTGGCGGCGGTACCACCGGAGGAGACGTCGATCAGGTCCGCTCCCAGTGCCTTGAGGCGGCGCGCCAGTTCCACGGTTTCATCCGGGTTCCAGCCGTCTTCGACCCAGTCGGTGGCCGATACCCGGACAAACACAGGCAACTCTTGTGGCCAGACCTCGCGCACGGCCTCGGTGACTTGCAACACCAGCCGAATACGGTTTTCGAACGAACCACCGTATTGATCGCGGCGCTGATTGCTCAATGGCGACAGAAACTGATGCAGCAGATAACCATGGGCGGCATGCACCTCGACCACGCTGAAACCTGCGGTCAACGCACGTTTGGCCGCAGCAACGAAGGCCTGGATGACTTCGGCGATTTGCCCTTCATCCAGCTGCTTGGGTTGCGTGTGTTGCGGGTCGAAGGCAATCGGTGACGGCCCGACCGGAATCCAGCCGCCATCCTCCGGTTTGACGCTGCCGTGTTTGCCGATCCATGGCCGATGGGTGCTGGCCTTGCGCCCGGCGTGGGCCAGTTGAATGCCGGCGACAGCGCCCTGAGCCGTAATGAAACGGGTGATGCGTTGCAGCGGTTCGATCTGTTCGTCGTTCCACAAACCGAGGTCTTCGGCGGTGATCCGCCCGTCGGCGGTGACCGCCGTGGCCTCGGTGAAAATAAGGCCGGCACCGCCCACCGCGCGGCTGCCCAGATGCACCAGATGCCAGTCGTTGGCCAGACCGTCGACGCTGGAGTACTGGCACATCGGCGAGACGGCGATGCGGTTGGGCAGGGTCAGTTGGCGAAGGGTAAAGGGTTCGAGCAGCAGACTCATGGGGCACCTCTCAAATCAGTGGGCAGGCTCCAGGGTTCTGTTTGAAAAGTCGACGAGTGACAGGAAAAGGTGCAGCACCCGCCCCCGCGGGCAAAAAAATCGACAAGACGTCACAAGGCCAATCAAGCAGTGCTTAGAGCCTAGTCGACAACCGGGGATGAGGGAGGGTTCAGAGTGATTCAGTGTGTGAAAGGGTGCTTTCGCGAGCAGGCTCGCTCCCACATTTTGGAATGCATATCCCTGTGGGAGCGGACTTGCTCGCGAATGGCGTCAGCGCGGTTCGATGTGGGCAATCATCAGTTGCACCGTCTCGTTGCCCCGGAACTCGTTGACGTCGAGCTTGTAGGCCAGCTCGACCCACTGAATGGTCGGGTTCGGCCAGACATCACGGTCGATGCCGAAAGCGATGCCATCCAGCTTCACCGACCCGCACTCGCTTTTCAGCACCACTTTCAGGTGCCGCTCGCCGACCACCCGCTGCTCGACCAACTGGAACACGCCGTGGAACAGCGGCTCCGGAAAGTGCTGGCCCCAAGGCCCGGCATGGCGCAGGGCGCGGGCCAGCTCCAGATGGAATTCCTCGACCGCCAGCGTGCCATCCGAAAGCATGCGCCCGGTCAGGTCTTCCTCACGAAGTTGCCGACGCACTTCGGCATCGAAAGCCTCGGCGAACAGCGGAAAATTCTCTTGCGGCAAGGTCAGACCGGCCGCCATCGCGTGGCCACCGTACTTGGCAATCAGGTTCGGATGCTGCGCCGCAACCACGCTCAAAGCATCGCGAATGTGGAAACCCTGCACCGAACGCCCCGAGCCCTTGAGCAAACCGTCACCGGCATCGGCGAAGGCGATGGTCGGACGGAAATAACGTTCTTTCATCCGCGAGGCAAGAATGCCGATCACTCCCTGATGCCACTCGGGATCGAACAGGCACAGGCCAAACGGCATCGATTCCACCGGCAAGTCCTTGAGCTGCGCCAGCGCCTCACGCTGCATGCCCTGCTCGATGGATTTGCGATCCTGGTTCATGCCGTCCAGTTGCGCGGCCATTTCCCGCGCCAGATTGGCATCGGAGGTGAGCAGGCATTCAATGCCGAGGCTCATGTCATCCAGGCGCCCCGCCGCATTCAGGCGCGGGCCGACGATGAAACCCAGGTCGGTGGAGGTAATCCGCGCCGCGTCACGCTTGGCCACTTCAAGAATCGCCTTGATCCCCGGTCGTGCGCGCCCGGCGCGAATCCGCTCAAGGCCCTGATGCACCAGAATCCGGTTGTTGGCGTCCAGCGGCACCACGTCGGCAACGCTGCCCAGCGCCACCAGATCCAGCAGTTCGCCGATGTTCGGCTGCGGCTTGCTCTCGTACCAGCCGAGGCTGCGCAGGCGCGCGCGCAAGGCCATCAACACGTAGAAAATCACCCCGACCCCGGCCAGCGCCTTGCTCGGAAACTCGCAGCCGGGCTGGTTCGGGTTGACCAGCGCATCGGCCAGCGGCAGTTCATCGCCGGGCAAGTGGTGGTCGGTGATCAACACCTTGAGCCCGGCCTTTTTCGCCGCCGCCACACCTTCGACGCTGGAGATGCCGTTGTCGACAGTGATCAACAACTGCGGCTCGCGCGCCAGGGCAACCTCGACGATTTCCGGGGTCAGGCCATAGCCGTATTCGAAGCGATTCGGCACCAGATAATCGACATGCGCCGCGCCCAGCAGACGCAAGCCAAGCACGCCGACCGTACTGGCCGTCGCGCCATCGGCGTCGAAGTCACCGACGATCAGAATCCGCTGACGCTGCTCCAGCGCCGTCACCAGCAGATCCACCGCTGCCTCGATGCCCTTGAGCTGCTGGAACGGAATCAGCCGCGCCAGACTTTTATCCAGCTCCGCCTCGGACTGCACACCCCGTGCCGCGTACAAACGGGTCAGCAAAGGTGGCAGGTCACCGAGAAACGGCAGCGTGGCAGGCAACGGTCGAGGATCAATACGCATGGGCTAACGGAAACTTCTCTTGAATACGTGGGATTAATCAGTAAGCGGCGCAGGATCAGCCGCGTTCACCGGCCAGCCATTCCAGCTGGACTTCGTGCTGACCACGGTCGTCAGTGACGAAGATCGTGCCTTCGCTGATCATCACGTCCCACTTGATGACGCGCGGCATGTCCTTGGCCAGGGTTTCCAGCACTTCCTGCGGCACCGCAGCGATGTTGACGTTTTTCAGGTTCTTGGCCACCGGCACCACTTTGCCTTCCCACACGCGCAGGCTGCCGTAAGCCAGCAGGCTGGTGCGCTCGGTGCGACGCGAGCACCAGGTCAGACGATCAGCGTCTGGCTGACCAACTTCGATCCAGTGCAGAACGCGGTCATCCAGGCTTTTTTCCCACAGCGCAGGTTCATCCACGTCCGACAGACCACGACCGAACGAAAGCAGTTCGTTGTACCAGAGCGCGTAAGCCAGCAGCCGCACGGTCATGCGCTCTTCGGTTTCCGAAGGGTGACGGGCGATGGTCTGCTTGACGCTCTCGTAGACGCTGCGGTCGAGGTCAGTGAGGTTCAGTTCGAATTTGTAAGTGGTAGACGGCTGGGCCATGAACGGGCTTCTTGATACGAGGAAAGTCGGCAAGTCTAACCGATGCCGTAGGCAATCATCGAATTGATGGCGATCAACCTGCGGCGTCTGACAGCCGGCTATGTTAAAACGCTGTATCCGCTCAGCCTTGTCCTACAGGATTCAGTATGCCGTTCGCCAACAAACCGCTCAGCGGTGTGAAAGTCATTGAATTGGGTACGTTGATTGCCGGGCCGTTCGCCTCGCGCATCTGCGGCGAGTTCGGCGCCGAAGTGATCAAGATCGAATCGCCCGACGGCGGTGATCCGCTGCGCAAGTGGCGCAAATTGTATGAAGGCACCTCGCTGTGGTGGTTCGTCCAGGCGCGCAACAAGAAGTCGCTGACGCTGAACCTCAAGCACCCCGAGGGTCTGGCGATCCTGAAAAAACTGCTGGGCGAAGCCGACATCCTGATCGAGAACTTTCGCCCCGGTGTGCTGGAAAAACTCGGGCTGAGCTGGGAAACCCTGCACGCGCTGAATCCGAAACTGGTGATGGTGCGCCTCTCGGGGTTCGGCCAGACCGGGCCGATGAAGGATCAACCGGGCTTCGGCGCGGTCGGCGAGTCCATGGGCGGTTTACGCTACATCACCGGCTTCGACGACCGGCCACCGGTGCGCACCGGGATCTCCATCGGTGATTCGATTGCCGCGTTGTGGGGCGTCATCGGCGCGCTGATGGCGCTGCGTCATCGCGAGGTCAACGGCGGTCTCGGCCAAGTGGTCGATGTCGCGCTGTACGAGGCGATTTTCGCCATGATGGAAAGCATGGTGCCGGAGTTCGACGTGTTCGGCTTCATCCGCGAGCGCACCGGCAACATCATGCCGGGCATCACGCCGTCATCGATCCACACCAGCGCCGACGGCAAGCATGTGCAGATCGGTGCCAATGGCGACGCAATCTTCAAGCGTTTCATGCTGATCATCGGCCGCGAGGATCTGGCCAACGACCCGACACTGGCGAGCAACGACGGGCGCGACAGTCGCCGCGACGAGTTGTATGGCGTGATCGACCGCTGGGTCAATTCGCTGCCGCTGCAAAGCGTGCTCGACCTGCTCAATCAGGCAGAAGTACCGGCCAGCCGGATCTTCAGTGCCGAGGACATGTTCAGCGATCCGCAGTACCTCGCCCGGGAGATGTTCCTGCAGGCGAAACTGCCGGACGGCAAGCCTTTCAAGATGCCGGGCATCGTGCCGAAACTCTCCGAGACACCGGGCACTTCCGAATGGGTCGGGCCGCAACTCGGTGAACACAATGCGCAGGTACTGCACGATCTTGGCTACGACGAACAGCAGATCGCCCGGTTGCGCACAGACGGAGCTATTTAACCTGAAACATCGGCAGACATCGGACGCCAACCGCGCCCACCACTGGTGGACGTGGCGGCTGTTCGGCCTGCTGTTTCTGCTGGCCCTGCCGGCCTGGGCGCAAGCGAAACCCACGCTGATCTGGTTGCTGCGCGACTTGCCGCCGCTGACCATCTTCGAAGGCCCGAAAAAGGGCCAGGGCGTCATCGATCAACTGATGCCGATGCTGATCGCCGGCATGCCGCAATACGAACACACGCTGATGCGGGTCAATCGCGCCCGGGGCATGCAGATGCTGCACGAGCCGTCCTTCACCTGCGATCCCTCGCTGATCTGGAGCAAGGAGCGCACGCAATGGATCACTTTCTCTATCCCGGCGTTTCGCGCTGTCAGTAATGGTCTGGTGGTGCGTCAGAAGGATCGCGGCGTACTGGCGCCTTACCTGATCGACGGTGAAGTCGATCTGCCGGCATTTCTGGCCAATGGCGAGATCAAGGTCGGAGTCGTCGCGGAACGCAGTTACGGCGAGTATCTCGACAGTCTGCTCAAGCAGGCTCCCGGCGGTGCGTTGACGCCGCATTATGGCAACGACGCCCTGAGCAGCCTGCTGTCGATGCAGCGCCTGGGGCGTCTGCAAGTGGTGCTGGGTTACTGGCCGGAGATCCGCTATCAGGCGCAGCAGGCGCAAATTGCCGAGGACGAACTGGTGTTCTATCCGATTCGCGGCACCGGCAAGTATCTGTCTGGCTTTGTCGGGTGTTCCGATACTCCTCAGGGCCGTCAGGCGATCAGTGAGATCAACCAACTGCTGCGCACCCTGCCCCACGAGCAACTGAACCAGTCGTATGCCGACTGGCTGGACCCCGAAATGCGCACGGATTACCTGCAACAGGCGCGGATTTTTTTCGAGCAACAGGCCACGCAGTAAAACCTGCGGGCAAAAAGAAACCCCGAGCAGTGGGGAGACAACTCGGGGTTAAACGCGGTCTGCTTAAAGACCCGTAGCAGCAAGCGACAAGCACCGGAGCACAATGCTTGATCCTGCTGTTATGGGGTCTGACTGACGGGGATGCAGGAAGGTTCCCACAAAAAATATTTCATCTTTACAGGGCCGCACGCTTATCCAGCGCCGCATTGCGCAAGGCCGCAATCACACAGGGCTCCAGCCGCCCTTCGGCGATCAGGACGTCACGGTGCAAACCGTCGACCACATCTGTCAGCAGGCGTTTGTCGCTCAACTGCGCCTGATTGAATTCGCGCTCCACCACGAGGGCGCCGTTGCTGTTCTTCAGCGTCACCAGGCATTCGCCATGGGCGCCACACGGAGTCAACGTCACCTGATACGGGCTCAGAGCCTCACCGAGCAATAGACTGATACTTTCCATCTCGATCTCCACTCAATAGTCCGAAAACATTGTGCCTGGGGCGTGTTCACAATAAATGACCACCGGCCCGAGAAGAAAGTTCTGAATACCGCGCTGCTCCCGGAGCAGTTAGCGGTCTGTCAGAGCATGCACGGTGAAGATGACAGAAACATAACCATCGGCTCAAGCCCCCGCCGGATGGGCTGCCGCTTGCAGGTAGCTGTCCAGCAGCCCGCGCATCAGCACTGCCGAGACCGGCGTTTGCAGGCGCCCCAGCAGCTTCAACTCCTGTGTTTGCAGCAAGCTTTCGAGATCGCTCAGCAGGCCCGGTGCGACCCGCCCCAGCAGAATGAGCGCGCTGGCCTCGCGTTCGGTGGCCAGATGCCGGATCAGCGCCAGGCCTTCCCCGCCTTTAAGCTGCGGATCGCAGATCGCGATGTCGACCCGGGTGCGACGCTCCAGCGAGCAGCGTGCCGAGGCCAGCGATGGCGCCGTGAGTACGTCATAGATACCGAACGCGTTGAGCATCTGATGCAACGCCATCATTCGATAAGGATCAGGTTCGAGAATCAGGACTTTGAGCGAGCGCATGGCGACCTCGGTAACGGCAATCGCGGACGCGTCCGCAGTTGCTGCCTACTTTAGGGCAGCTTCCTTCAGTCCCCCATCGGAAAAAGAGGCGCGTGACATAGGAAATTTCCGTATATCGATGCGGACACTATCCCGCCGCCGCATCACGCTGGGTGATATCCGTCCAACCCCCGAGCAGACCGCGCAATTCCCCATTGGCGCTGTAGAACGGGACGGTCCACTGGTAGATTTCCCGATTGCCATCGCTGAATTGCAAACGGCGTCGGCTGAAGCGGGTCCTGCGTGTTCTCAATTGAATCATGAACTCAGCATGCAGCATGTCGGCGGTGGCTCGCGGTAGCGCATCGACGTCGATCAAGCGGCATCCCTGCACCTGCTCAAAGCGGAGCGACAACGCCTCTTCGTAACTTTTGTTGCACAGGATAAGGCGCCCTTCCATGTCACGGACGAACACCGGATCAGGCATGGCATCAATCAATGCTCGCTGGAAGACCAACTGATCGCCGAGTTCGCTTTGCACGTCTCGATGCTGTTTGATCACGGCCGCCATTCGCCGATTCCAAACCAGTGACATCACACAAAAGCCCCCCACCAAAACCATCCCCCAGCAACTCGAGCGGAGCCAGTGCTGCCAACCGGTGGCGGCCGGTTTCGGCCCGATGCCGCCCAGCCAGTTCAGGCGAATGGCCCGCAGTTCGGAAGCCGGGAACGCTTCAAGCGCCTTGTTCAGGATGCTCAGCAATTGCGGCTGACCCTTGCGCACGGCCAGAAGATCTGCCTCCCATTTTCCCTCCAGCAATTCGCCAACCTTCAGCAAGCCTGAGGGATAGAGCTGCGCACCGATTTCGTTTTCGATGGTGGCATAGGCCTCACCGCTTTCGACCAGCGCCCGTGCCTCGGCATAGGTTTTCACCGAACGTAATTCGATGGACGGATAATCGCGTCGGATCACCCCCTCCAGCGCATGCCGACCCGGCAGCACCAGCACCCGTTTGGCCAACTGCTCCAGCGATTGCACTCCAGGCTCGCCGGCGCGGCCGACAAATACCCAACCGGCACCGCCAAAGGCATGACTGAAATCCAGACTCAAACGGCGCTCATCATTCATCGCCAGAGTCGTGCTCATGTCTGCGGCACCGGTTTCCAGTCGCTCGAGCATCTGCGCGGTGGAAAACGACTCCCGGTAAACGAATTGCAACCCGGTCATGGCGCTGATGCGTTTGAGCACATCATTGTTCAAGCCGCTCCAATGACCATGCTCATCCAGAAACAGGTACAACGGGTACTGCTCCGCCGCCACGATCACCGTCGGGTTATCGCGAACCCATTGCCGCTCGGCTTCACTCAGCACAACGGTGCCGATGTTCAACTGCTCTTCATCATGCGCCAGATGCGCCGCAACGCCCACGCGCCAGCCAACCAACAGGCACAACAGAAAAACCCGCTTCAGGGCGTGTTTCCATCCTCTTTCAAACAGCATTGCCACTTCCTTCGTGATCGACTCACCCGTCCTTCCTGGGCGAAAACCCGAGCAGTGTGGCAGCAGAAACAAAAAAGCCCGTCAGGAGACGGGCTTCAAAATGTGACAGCTTTTTCGGCTTACAGCGGCTTGCCGCGGTTGCCGTGCTGGCTGACAAAGGCCTGTACGGCTTTCAGCTCGTTTGGCAGAACGGTGCAGCGCTCGTTTCGCTCAAACAAATCAGAAAGATGTGCAGGCAGTTCGAGAGCTTTTCCTACACCCGCTTTCTCCACGGCATCCGGGAATTTCACTGGATGGGCAGTGCCCAGGATCACCATCGGGATGTCCAGACTGCGACGGCATTCGCGGGCGGCCTTGACGCCAATGGCGGTGTGCGGATCCAGCACTTCGCCGCACTGCGCGTAGACTTCAGCGATGGTTTCGCAGGTTTGCGCATCGTCCACGGCCAGCGAGTCGAACAGCTTGCGGGCTTCGGTCCAGCGCTCTTGCTCGACGCTGAAACCACCGCCCTGCTTGAACGAATCCATCAGCCCGGCAATCGCCGCGCCGTTGCGACCGTGCAGGTCGAACAGCAGGCGTTCGAAGTTCGACGAAACCATGATGTCCATCGACGGCGACAGCGTGGCGTGCAGGGTTTCCTTGACGTACTGGTTGCCGCTCATGAAGCGGTGCAGGATGTCGTTGCGGTTGGTCGCGACGATCAACTGGTTGATCGGCAAGCCCATGTTGCGCGCCAGGTAACCGGCGAAGATGTCGCCGAAGTTGCCGGTCGGTACCGAGAACGCCACCGAACGCGCCGGGCCGCCCAGCTGCAGGGCTGCGTGGAAGTAGTAGACGATCTGGGCCATGATCCGCGCCCAGTTGATCGAGTTCACCGCCACCAGACGCGTGCCCTTGAGGAAGCTCTGGTCGGCGAAGCTGTTCTTGACCATTTCCTGGCAGTCATCGAAGTTGCCTTCGATGGCGATGTTGTGGATGTTCTCGCCGACAATCGTCGTCATCTGCCGACGCTGCACTTCGGACACACGGTTGTGCGGGTGCAGGATGAAGATGTCGACGTTTTCGCAGTGCTTGCAGCCTTCGATGGCGGCCGAACCGGTGTCACCCGAGGTGGCACCGACGATGACCACGCGCTCGCCGCGCTTTTCCAGCACGTAATCGAGCAGACGACCGAGCAGTTGCAGGGCGAAATCCTTGAACGCCAGGGTCGGGCCGTGGAACAGCTCGATCACCCATTCGTTGCCGTTGAGCTGACGCAGCGGCGCAACAGCGCTGTGCGAGAACACACCGTAGGTTTCTTCGAGGATCTTTTTGAAATCGGCGTCCGGGATGCTGCCGGTGACAAACGGGCGCATGACCCGGAAAGCCAGCTCGTGATACGGCAGGCCGGCCCAGGAAGCGATTTCTTCCTGGGTGAAACGTGGCAGGTTTTCCGGGACGTACAGACCGCCGTCAGTGGCCAGACCGGCCAGCAGGACGTCTTCGAAATTCAGGGCCGGTGCCTGGCCGCGGGTACTGATGTAACGCATGACTGACTCCAATGGAGAGTGTGCACAACAGTGGCCCCTTTCACGGGGCCATTGCAGGACAACGACTTAGTTCAGGTGCTCGACGCGGATCCGCACAACCGGACCATTCACGCCGGCCAGGGCTTCGAGGGCGGCGATCGCATCGTTGATACGCTGCTCGACCACGCGGTGGGTCAGCAGGATCATCGGTACCAGACCGTCGTGTTCCTCGACTTCCTTCTGCATGATCGACTCGATGTTGATGCCGCGCTCCGAGAGGATGCTCGCCACCTGAGCCAGTACGCCCGGATGGTCCTTGGCCTGGATGCGCAGGTAGTAGGCGCTTTCGCAGGCTTCGATCGGCAGGATCGGATGCGCCGACAGCGAGTCCGGCTGGAAGGCCAGGTGCGGCACGCGGTTTTCCGGATCGGACGTCATGGCGCGAACCACGTCCACCAGGTCGGCGATCACCGACGACGCGGTCGGCTCCATGCCGGCACCGGCGCCGTAGAACAGCGTCGAACCGGCAGCGTCACCGTTGACCATCACGGCGTTCATCACGCCGTTGACGTTGGCGATCAGGCGATCGGCCGGGATCAGCGTCGGGTGTACGCGCAGCTCGATGCCGGCAGCGGTGCTGCGCGCCACACCGAGGTGCTTGATGCGGTAGCCCAGCGCCTCGGCGTAGTTCACGTCAGCGGTGGTCAGCTTGGTGATGCCTTCGGTGTAGGCCTTGTCGAATTGCAGCGGAATGCCGAACGCGATGGAAGCCAGAATCGTCAGTTTGTGCGCGGCGTCGATGCCTTCTACGTCGAAGGTCGGATCGGCTTCGGCGTAGCCCAGCGCTTGCGCTTCGGCCAGCACGTCTTCGAAGGTGCGACCCTTCTCGCGCATTTCGGTGAGGATGAAGTTACCGGTGCCGTTGATGATCCCGGCGACCCAGTTGATGCGGTTGGCGGACAGGCCTTCACGGATCGCCTTGATCACCGGAATGCCACCGGCCACGGCCGCTTCGAACGCCACGATCACGCCTTTCTCGCGTGCCTTGGCGAAAATCTCATTACCGTGAACGGCGATCAGTGCCTTGTTCGCGGTGACCACATGCTTGCCATTCTCGATGGCCTTGAGTACCAGCTCGCGGGCAACGGTGTAGCCGCCCATCAGCTCTATGACGATGTCGATCTCAGGGTTCGTGGCCACTTCGAAGACATCGTTGGTAATCGCAATACCGGTCGTCTGGAACTGAGGCTTTGGCGTGCGCATGGCAATTTGTGCCACTTCGATCCCACGCCCGGCACGACGAGCAATTTCCTCGGCGTTGCGCTGAAGTACGTTGAAGGTACCGCCACCGACGGTCCCTAACCCACAGATGCCTACTTTGACCGGATTCACTGTGAACTCCCCATGAAACGGCCGACGCAAGGTCGGCCGGAAAACAACCGCGTGTTCGCGGCTCTCTATTAATGGCCCGGCGATGTTGCTGCCGGACCATGATCGTCAACGGCGGACCGTGACGATGCGAATTACTTGGCGCCCAGCGCCAGTTTGGCGACTTGTGGCGCCGGCTGGTAGCCCGGAATGACTTGTCCGTCAGCCAAAACGATGGCCGGTGTGCCGTTCACGCCAATCGACTGACCCAAAGCGAACTGTTTGGAAACCGGGTTCGCGCACTTGGCGGCCTTGATTTCCTTGCCATCGACCATTTTGTCCATGGCGGCTTTCTTGTCGGTCGAGCACCACACGGCTTGCAGTTGCTCGTCACCCGGCGAGCCGAGGCCCTGACGCGGGAACGCCACGTAACGCACTTCGATGCCGCGCTTGTTCAGCTCAGGCACTTCGGCGTGCAGCTTGTGGCAGTACGGGCAGGTGGTGTCGGTGAACACGGTGATGTGCGATTTGGTTTCGCCCACCGCCGGATACACCACGGTTTCGGCCACTGGAATGGCATTGATCAGTTTGGAGATGCCCAGGCGTTCGGTCTTCTCGGTCAGGTTGACCGGTTTGCCGTCCTTGAGCTGGAACAGGTAGCCCTGAACGATGTACTGGCCGTCGGCGCTGGCGTACAGCACGCGGCTGCCCTTGAGCTTGACTTCATACATGCCCGGCAACGGGCTGGCGCTGATGCTTTCTACCGGAACCTCGAGTTCGAGTTTTTCCAGGCTTTGACGAATGGCTTTGTCGGCCGCGTCATCGGCGACGGCAAAGGTGCTGACCAACGCAATGGCTGCGGCGGCGAAAATCTGGGTCAGACGCATGAGAACTCCTGAAGGCGGACAAATGAAACGGTCAGAACGCCCGTGCCGGAACACCGGGTCATAACCGTCCATCGTGCAAACCGGCAAAGCCTACCACATAAGGCTCGCATGGCCGAATGCGCCTGTCGCCAGAGATTGTGGGCGACGCAAACCCTGTGGGAGCGGGCTTGCTCGCGAAGGCGTCCTGGCAGGCGACAAATATCTCGTCTGTGACGGCCTCTTCGCGAGCAAGCCCGCTCCCACAGGTTTTTCATCAGCCTCTTGGGTGGTGTTTGGCGTGCAGATCTTGCAACCGCGCGCGGGCCACATGGGTGTAGATTTGCGTAGTGGAAAGGTCGCTGTGACCCAGCAACATTTGCACCACCCGCAGGTCGGCGCCGTGGTTGAGCAGGTGCGTGGCGAAGGCGTGACGCAAGGTGTGCGGTGACAGCGATTTGCCGATCCCGGCGACTTTGGCCCAATGCTTGATCCGGTGCCAGAAAGTCTGGCGGGTCATCTGCTCGCCGCGCTGGCTGGGGAACAGCACATCGCTGGGGCGCCCGCCGAGCAGCTCGCTGCGGCCATCGCGCATGTAGCGTTCGACCCAGACAATCGCCTCCTCGCCCATCGGCACCAGGCGCTCCTTGCTGCCCTTGCCCATCACCCGCAACACGCCCTGACGCAGATTGACCTGCTCCAGGGTCAGGCTTACCAGTTCGGTCACCCGCAGACCACAGGCATACAACACCTCAAGCATGGCGCGGTCACGCTGGCCGATGGCTTCGCTCAGATCCGGCGCCTTGAGCAGCGCCTCGACGTCGGCTTCCGACAACGACTTGGGCAAAGGCCGACCGAGTTGCGGCATGTCGACGCGCAAGGTCGGATCGACCGTAATCAGCTTTTCCCGCAGCAGATAGCGATAAAAGCCACGCACACCGGAAAGAAATCTGGCGGTGGAACGCGGTTTGTAGTTCTGCTCCAGGCGCCAGGACAGGTGATCGAGGATCAACTCGCGACCGGCATTGATCAGCTCGAGGTTTTTCTCCTGCAGCCAGCCGTTGAACAGCGCCAGATCGCTGCGGTAGGCGCCGCGGGTGTTGTCGGACAGGCCTTTTTCCAGCCACAGGGCGTCGAGAAATTGGTCAATCAGTGGATGGTCGATGGCAGGCATGGGCGCTCAAGACACACAACCTCCGGGGCCGTGCGCAAATGTAGAGTGAACTGTAGGAATGGCCGCTAGTCTTTCATAGCCCGCTAATTCAAGGAACAGGGAGCATCAATGAACGAGCAGCAAATTCTCTTGGCATTTGGCGGGATCGGCGCCGCTGCGCTGGGTTGCCAGTGGCTGGCGTGGCGCCTGAAGCTGCCGGCGATTCTGTTTCTGTTGCTGACCGGGATTCTGGCTGGCCCGATACTAGGCTGGCTCGATCCGCAGGAAATGTTCGGCCCGCTGCTGATGCCGCTGGTGTCGCTGGCGGTGGCGTTGATCCTGTTTGAAGGCAGCCTGACCCTGCACCTGTCGGAATGGCGCGAGATCGGCAGCGTCGTGCATCGGCTGGTGACAGTTGGCGCGCTCACGACCTGGGTGGTGATTGCCGTCGCCACCCATTTTTTGCTCGGCTTCGACTGGCTGCTGGCGATCCTGTTCGGCAGCCTGACGCTGGTGACCGGGCCGACGGTGATCGTGCCGATGCTGCGGGTGGTGCGGCCGAAAGCATCGATCGCCAACATCCTGCGCTGGGAAGGCATCGTCATTGACCCGATCGGCGCCCTGCTCGCGGTGGTGGTCTACAGCTTCATCATTGCCCGCTCCGAAGGAAACGGCCTCGAACAGAGCCTGCTGACCTTTGGCGGCGTGATTGTCTGCGGTAGCGTATTCGGGGTAGTCGGCGGCTGGGTGCTCGGCACCATCATCCGTCGCCAATGGCTGCCGGAATACCTGCACAACCTCGCCTCGCTGGCAGCCGTGCTGGGGATTTTTATTGCGTCGAATCAGGTGATGCACGAGTCCGGCCTGCTGGCGGTGACGCTGATGGGCATGTGGCTGGCGAACATGAAGGGCGTGGATGTGCGGCACATCCTGCACTTCAAGGAAAACCTCAGCGTGCTGCTGATTTCCGGACTGTTCATCCTGCTCGCGGCGCGCCTGGATCTGCATGCCTTGATCGGCCTCGGGCCGTTGGTGCTGATTCTGTTGCTGGTGATTCAACTGATCGCGCGCCCGCTGAACGTGCTGTTGAGCACTGCCGGCTCCAGCCTGAGCTGGCGTGAACGCGCCCTGCTGTGCTGGATCGCCCCGCGCGGGATCGTGGCGGCGGCAGTGTCGGCGATTTTCGCGATTCGTCTGGATCAAGCCGGGCACGAAGGTGCGCTGCTGCTGGTGCCGCTGACTTTCGCGGTGATCATCGGCACCGTGGTGCTGCAAAGTGCAACCGCTCGACCATTGGCACGTTTGCTTAACGTCGCCGAACCGGCGCCGAGCGGCTTCCTGATCGTCGGGGCCAACGGCCCGGCGCGTCTGTTGGGCAAATCGTTGCAGCAACTGGGCAGCCGCGTGCTGTTGACCGATTCGAGCTGGGAGAATATTCGTGCGGCGCGCATGGAGGGGTTGCCGACGTACTTTGGCAACCCGGCATCGCAGCATGCCGATGCGCATCTGGATCTGGTGGGGCTGGGGCATCTGCTGGCGCTATCGCCGTCGGGCGAACTGAACACCCTGGCGGCGATGCGCTTTCGACACGACTTTGGTCATCAGCGTTTATTCGGTCTGGCCAGCGGTCAGGAAAGTCGTCGCAGTGACAAGCATCGGGCGAGTCTGGAACATCGCGGCAATCAGCTGGGGAGCGAGGCGCTGACCTACGCCAAGCTGGCCAGCCTGATCAGCAACGGCGCCGAGCTGTACAGCACGACGCTGACGGACGGTTTCGGTTGGGAGGATTACCAGGCATTGCATGGCAATCGGGCGACGCTGCTGTTCATGCGCGATGACAGTGGCTGGGTGCATGTGGTGACGCCGGAGACTGCTTTGAAACCGGGATCCGGGTGGACGTTGTTGGCGTTGATTCAGCCGGAGGCCAGCGGCGCATGAGCTGACGCTTCGCGAGCAAGCCCGCTCCCACAATGTCCGTGTCGTACATAAACGTTGTAGACGACACAAAACCTGTGGGAGCGGGCTTGCTCACGAAGGCCGCGACTCGGTTCCGGATCAGGCAGGAAACCCAGGCAGCACCGGCACCGGCCGCTTGTCATCATCAATAGCGACAAAGCTGAACTGCCCATGAATCGCCTTCTCGCGGCCATCGCAACTCATGCTCTCGACAAACACTTCCACCTCGACCTTGAGGCTGGTGTTGCCGACTTTGATCACCCGTCCCACCAGTTCGACGATGGAGCCGGCCGGGATCGCGTGGTTGAAGTCGATGCGGTCGGTTGAAACAGTCACCAGCGGCAGGCGGCAGAAGCGGGTGGCGGTGATGAACGACACTTCGTCCATCCATGCCAGCGCGGTGCCGCCGAACAGGGTGTTGTGGTGGTTGGTGGTCGGCGGGAAGACGGCTTTGGTCACGCGGGTTACCGAGAGTTCGGTACGGCGCTGGATTTCCTGGTCGCGGGTGGTCATGGGTTATTGCTCGTAAATCGGGGACTCCCGAAAACAGCAAGATCAAAAGATCGCAGCCTTCGGCAGCTCCTACATAGTGAGGGCAGTTTATTACAGGCAACAAAAAAGCAGCCCGTAGGCTGCTTTTTTCTGCATCGGAAGCTGGACTTAAGCCAGTTTTTCCTTGATGCGAGCTGCTTTACCCGACAGGTCGCGCAGGTAGTACAGCTTGGCTTTACGTACGTCACCGCGACGTTTAACAGCCATGCTGTCGATCTGCGGGGAGTAGGTCTGGAAAGTACGTTCTACGCCAACACCGTTGGAGATTTTACGAACGGTGAACGCACTGTTCACGCCGCGGTTACGCTTGGCGATGACAACGCCTTCGAACGCTTGCAGACGGGAACGATCGCCTTCCTTCACTTTCACCTGAACGACAATGGTGTCGCCTGGGGCAAAGGTAGGGATTTCTTTGGTCATCTGCTCTGCTTCGAGTGCAAGGATGATTTTGTTGGTCATGCTGTGCTCCTAAGGTAAATCAACTGATCTACCATCGATACGTTGTTAACTATCGTCCCGCTCGCGGATGTATTCCTCGAGCAGCTTCTTCTCTTCTCCAGAAAGCGAGCGGCTTTCCAGAAGATCGGCGCGTCGTTCATAGGTCCTACCAAGGGACTGCTGTAAACGCCAACGCCGGATATGCGCGTGATTGCCACTTAGCAACACGTCGGGAACACGCTGATCCGCATACACCTCAGGTCGGGTGTAGTGCGGGCAATCCAGCAGACCATCCGTAAAGGAATCTTCCTCAGCGGAATCCGCATGCCCTAAAGCTCCGGGCAGCAGTCGTGTAACCGCATCGATCATGACCATGGCCGGCAGCTCGCCGCCAGACAGTACATAGTCACCAATCGACCACTCTTCATCGACATGAGCCTCAATAAAGCGCTCGTCAATGCCTTCATAGCGGCCGGCAATCAGGATCAATGCATCCGATTTTGCCAACTCGCGTACCGCCGACTGAGTCAGTTGACGGCCTTGGGGGGACAGGTAAATCACCTTCGCCGCCTCCCCGGCTGCTGCCTTGGCCTGAACCAGAGCATCTTCCAGGGGCTTGATCTTCATCACCATGCCCGGACCACCGCCAAACGGGCGATCGTCCACAGTGTGATGCCGATCCGTCGTGTAATCCCGCGGATTCCAACAGGTCAGCTGCAAGAGCCCCTGTTTGACCGCACGACTGGTAATGCCGTACTCACTGATGGCCGAGAACATCTCGGGGAACAGCGTAATGACGTCTACGCGCAGGCTGGCCATTGCTTAGAAGTCCGCGTCCCATTCCACCCGCATCACGCCTGCTTCCAGGTCGATTGCCAGCACGCATTGCTCCGTATAGGGCAACAACCGCTCGCGATCATCCAGGCTGCCTGCGCAGGGCTTGACCACCAATACATCGTTCGCGCCGGTCTCCAACAGGTGATCAACCTTGCCGAACAATTGCTCGTCCTGGTTGATGACGCTCAGACCCTGCAACTGGTACCAGTAGTACTCGTCGCTTGTCAGGTTGGGCAAAAGGCTTCGTGAGATGCAAATCTCGTAACCGCTCAGAAGACGGGCTTCATCGCGATCGTCGAGGCCTTTGAGCTTGGCAACCAGATCCTTTTGAGTGGATCGGCCGCTGACCAGCTCGACCTGTTTCACCACGCCTTCGCGCCGAAGCGTCCAGTTGCGGTAGTCCAACAGGTTTTCAATCGGATCGGTAAAGGAAAAGACCTTCACCTCGCCGCGAACGCCGTGAACCGAAAAAATCTTGCCGACAACGATCAGGTCATCAGCTTTTTCTGGCGTCGCGCTCATACTGCTCAGGCTGCAGCCTTGGCAGATTCCTTCAGCAACTGAGCAACACGCTCAGATGGCTGTGCACCAACGCTCAGCCAGTAGGCTACGCGCTCTTGGTTCACGGACAGACGGATTTCCTGACCACGGGCAACAGGGTTGAAGAAGCCAACCTGTTCTTTGTGGGAGCCGTCACGCGGGTTACGCGAGTCGGTTACGGTCAGGTGGTAAAACGGGCGCTTTTTGGAGCCGCCAAGGGCAAGACGGATTGTTAGCATGTGAACATCGTTCCTGTAGTCGGTGCTGCAAATCTAAATGCACAGCGGGCATGGGTGCCCGAAAGGCCGCATATTCTAAGGAATATCCGGACTTTTGCAAATGACTTTTTCCGGCGCCTATGGCATGCCGTGCGGATTTGCATATAGAGCCGTCGATGAAAACGGCCAGTCAGCTCCCGCCGAGTGCGGGTTTGCTGTTGATCCTGCGTCCTTGCAGGGTCTGCGCCGGTGCGACGACCGGCGAAGTCATGGTGTCCTGAATCACATTTTCGGCATGCCGCCGCCGGGCAACATACCGCCCATGCCGCGCATCATTTTCGCCATTCCGCCTTTGGCGGTGAATTTCTTCATCATCTTCTGCATCTGCTTGTGCTGCTTGATCAAGCGACCGATGTCCTGCACCTGGGTGCCGGAACCCATGGCGATCCGGCGTTTGCGCGAACCGCTGATCAACTCAGGGTCGCGGCGCTCGGCCGGGGTCATGGAGTTGATGATGGCTTCCATCTGCTTGAACTGCTTCTCTGCCGCGTTCTGGGCATTGCCCATTTGCGACAGGTTGACGCCGCCGATGCTCGGCAGCTTGTCCATGAGGCCGCCGAGGCCGCCCATGTTCTTCATCTGTTGCAGCTGATCGCGGAAGTCTTCGAGGTCGAAGCCCTTGCCCTTCTTCAGCTTCTTGGCCAGTTTGTCGGCCTTGTCCTTGTCGAGGGTCGCTTCAGCCTGTTCGATCAGGCTGAGCACGTCGCCCATGCCGAGGATCCGCGAAGCGATACGCTCAGGGTGGAACGGATCGAGCGCTTCGCTCTTCTCGCCCATACCGATGAACTTGATCGGCTTGCCGGTGATTGCGCGCACCGACAGCGCGGCACCGCCACGGGCATCGCCGTCGACCTTGGTCAGGATCACACCGGTCAGCGGCAGCGCATCACCGAAGGCCTTGGCCGTGTTGGCGGCGTCCTGACCGGTCATTGCGTCGACCACGAACAGGGTTTCCACCGGGTTGATCGCGGCGTGCAGCGCCTTGATCTCGCCCATCATCTCTTCGTCGATGTGCAGACGACCGGCGGTGTCGACGATGACCACGTCGATGAATTTCAGTTTTGCTTCTTTAATAGCCGCGTTGGCGATGTCGACCGGCTTCTGGCTCAGATCGGACGGGAAGAACGTCACGCCGATGTCGTTGGCCAGGGTTTCCAGCTGTTTGATCGCAGCCGGACGGTAGATGTCCGCCGACACGACCATCACCGACTTCTTCTTGCGCTCTTTAAGGAAGCGCGCGAGTTTGCCGGCGGTGGTGGTTTTACCGGCACCCTGCAGACCGGCCATCAGAATGACGGCGGGCGGCACGGCGCTCAGGTTCAAGTCTTCGTTGGCCGCGCCCATCAGGCTTTCGAGTTCGGCCTGGACGATCTTCACGAAGGCCTGGCCCGGCGTCAGGCTGCGCGACACCTCGGTGCCGACAGCGCGCTCCTTGACCGAATTGACGAAGTCCTTGACCACCGGCAGGGCGACGTCGGCTTCGAGCAACGCCATGCGCACTTCGCGCAGGGTGTCTTTGATATTGTCTTCAGTCAGCTTCGCCTTGCCGGTGACATGGCGCAGCGTCTGCGAGAGACGGTCGGTTAAGTTTTCAAACATTGCGCGATCCTTTCAGGCCCTGTGTAGACCGGGATAATGGCGGCCCAGACCGGATTCAACATGTGCTCGGCGAGCCTGCGGCGTGGGCAGGTCGCGGATTATAGCGAAGACTGCGTCGGGCGGACACCTCGCACTTTCGTGGTGTGGCGGTTCTATGCCAAACTCAGCGCCTTTCGGGCCTGCCTAACAGGATTTATGCTCCCCTTGTCACCCAGTTTGCTGACTACCATCGCCGCCGCGCTTCTTTATGCCGCTGCGACCCTTTATCAGGGCACCCGCCTGGCCTCCGGCGCCAAGGCGAACAAGCGCCTGCTGGTTACGCTCGGCATCCTCGCCGTGCTCGCCCACAGCGCCAGCCTGCTCACTCACCTGCTGACGCCGATCGGCCTGGGCCTGGACTTCTTCAGCGCCGCCAGCCTGATCGCCGCGGCTGTCATCGCCCTGACGCTACTGGCCTGCTCGCGGATCCCGGTTGAAAACCTGCTGGTGCTGCTGTTCCCGCTCGGCGCGGCCACGGTGTTGCTGGCGCAGTTCGCCCCGGCCGGCACGGTGCAGATCATCGACGAAGAGCCGGGCATCCTCGCCCACATCCTGCTGTCGATCCTCGCCTACGGCATGTTCACCATCGCGGTGTTCCAGGCCTTGTTGCTGCTGGTGCAGGATCACCAGCTCAAGCACAAGCACCCGTCGGGCCTGATCAAGAACTTCCCGCCGCTGCAAACCATGGAAAGCCTGTTGTTCGGCTTCCTCTGGGCTGGCTGGACGCTGCTGTCGCTGTCGCTGATCTCCGGCTGGCTGTTCGTCGAGAACCTGTTCGCCCAGCATCTGGTGCACAAGACCTTGCTGGCGTGTCTGGCCTGGATCGTGTTCAGCGTGCTGCTGTGGGGCCGTAATCGCCTCGGCTGGCGCGGCCACAAGGCGATTCGCTGGACCCTCGCCGGTTTCTGCCTGCTGATGTTGGCGTATTTCGGCAGCAAGCTGGTTCGTGAATACATCCTGCACATCTGACGGGCGGCATAAATGGACGGTTTGCCCATAGGGCCGATGCTCGCGGTATTTGTCCTGCTGATTTTATGGTCGGGGCTGTTTACCGCCGTCGAAATCGCGCAGCAGCACTTGCTCGCGCAACGCACCGCCTCGCGTGCCAGCGATAAGCCGCTGGCGAAGCTGAGCTTTCCGCTCGACAGTCTGATCCTGTGCAACACCCTGTGCCGCGCCCTTGCGGTAATCATTGCCACGCTGCTGGCAATCTTCCTTTGCGAAGAAAACGGCCCGTGGGCCGCCTGCCTCGGCGCCGGCGCCGTATTGCTGGTGTTTGCCGATTACTTTCCGCGCACCGTGGCCCAGCGCTACCCGGATGCGGTGCTGTCGTTCGGTAATACCCTGCTGGCGGTTCCGCTGAAGATTCTTTACCCGCTGGCGTGGCTGCTGAGCCGCATCAGCGGTTTGCTGCTGCGTCCCTTCGCGCGCAAACCCCAAGTGGTGCAGCAAAGCGAAGACGAAGAACCTGCCGACCCGAACGAAGACCCGGAACACCCGTCTCGCACACACCCGGTGTCAGGGATTCACGCGCTGGACAACATCACGGTCAATGACATTCTGGTGCCCCGCAGCGACGTCGACGGCATCAACCTCGACGATTCGATCGAGGAGATCATCGAACAACTGCGCCAGAACAAACGCACGCGCCTGCCGGTGTTTCACAGCGACATCAACCAGGTCGAAGCGGTGCTCAATACCCGGCAGATCCGCCATCTGCTCAACGATGGCCAGCTGACCCGCGAAGCGCTGCTGGCCGCCAGCTACGAACCGTACTTCGTTCCGGAAAGCACGCCGCTGCAACTGCAACTGCTGAACTTCCACAAGCAGCAGCGCCGCTTGGGCATGGTGGTGGACGAGTACGGCGAAGTGCTGGGCATCGTCACTCTGGAAGACATTCTCGAAGAAATCGTCGGCGAATTCGAAAGCGAGCACAGCCTCGACAACCCGCACATCCATCCGCAGCCCGACGGGCGCATGGTGATCGATGGTACCGCGTCGATCCGCGAGTTGAACAAATGCCTCGGCTGGCATTTGCCGAGCGACGGGCCGAAAACCCTCAACGGTCTGGTGACCGAAGCGCTGGAGACCATTCCGGACAGCGCGGTGTGTCTGAAGATCGGGCGCTATCGGCTGGAGATTCTCGAGACCGAGGACAACCGGGTGAGCAAGGTGCTGATCTGGCATACAAGCTTGGTGCCCGCCAAGATCTAAGCGCTGTTGTGGCGAGGGAGCTTGCTCCCGCTGGGTTGCGGAGCGACCCCACCCTCTTGGCGGCCGCTGCGCGCCCGAGCGGGAGCAAGCTCCCTCGCCACAGAAAGCCCGACAGCTGCGATCTTTGCTCTTGTTCATTCGTTAGCCCCCTTCCTATAATCGAGCCGCTTACCCAAGCGCCGCCGAGCCCTGTGCTTACCCCGCACGCCAACGGTTTCGGTAATTTTCCGCACCACCCCGACGACTGTTCCTACTCGAAACAGCGCTCGCGTCTCATCCCACATCCCTGGGTGTTCAACCATAATAATTCGCTCCAACGGAGCTCATGACTGTCAGGGATCACCGCATGACGACCAGTACCGCTTACAGCGCCACCGCGCCTGCCCAGCCGACCAACTCCGCCACCCGCGTGGCGACGGCGAGTTTCATCGGCACCGCCATCGAGTTCTACGACTTCTACGTTTATGCCACGGCCGCCGCGCTGGTTATCGGTCCGGTGTTCTTTCCGCAGACGTCCGGCACCGCGCAGATGCTTTCGGCGTTTCTCACCTTCGGCATCGCCTTCCTCGCCCGCCCGCTGGGTTCGGCACTGTTCGGCCATTTCGGTGACCGCATCGGGCGCAAGTCGACACTGGTCGCCTCGCTCTTGCTGATGGGCGTGTGCACCACGCTGATCGGCGTGCTGCCGGGTTACGCCAGCATTGGCGCCTGGGCACCGATTCTGTTGTGTGTGCTGCGTTTCGGTCAGGGTTTGGGCTTGGGTGGCGAATGGGGTGGCGCGGCGTTGCTGGCCACGGAGAATGCGCCCAAGGGCAAACGGGCGTGGTTCGGCATGTTCCCGCAGCTTGGCCCGTCAATCGGCTTTCTTGCAGCCAATGGCCTGTTCCTGACCCTGGCCATGACCCTCGATGACGAGCAGTTCCGCAGTTGGGGCTGGCGGATTCCGTTTCTGCTCAGCGCGGCACTGGTGATGGTCGGCCTGTATGTGCGCTTGAAACTCCACGAAACGCCGGTATTCGCCAACGCCATTGCCCGTCAGGAGCGAGTGAAAGTGCCGCTGGTCGAGCTGTTCAGCCAGTACTGGGCGCCAACCCTGCTCGGCGCGGCGGCGATGGTGGTGTGCTATGCGCTGTTTTATATCTCGACGGTATTTTCCCTGAGCTACGGCGTGTCCACCCTCGGCTATAGCCGTGAAACGTTTCTTGGGCTGCTGTGTTTTGCCGTGCTGTTCATGGCCGCGGCAACACCGTTGTCCGCCTGGGCGAGTGACCGTTACGGGCGCAAACCGGTGCTGATCGTTGGCGGCGTGCTGGCGATTCTGTCCGGGTTTCTGATGGAGCCGTTGCTGACACAGGGCTCGACCTGGGGCGTGGCGCTGTTCCTGTGCATCGAGCTGTTCCTGATGGGCGTGACGTTTGCCCCGATGGGCGCGCTGCTGCCGGAACTGTTTCCGACCCACGTGCGCTATACCGGCGCATCGGCCGCTTACAACCTCGGCGGGATCGTCGGCGCCTCGGCGGCTCCGTTCTTCGCGCAGAAACTGGTGGCAATGGGTGGTTTGAGTTATGTCGGCGGGTATGTGTCGGCGGCAGCGGTGCTCAGCCTGATTGCTGTGCTGTGCCTGAAGGAAACGCGCAATAACGATCTGAATCAGGTTGCCTGACAGGAGATCAAAAGCTTCGCGAGCAAGCCCGCTCCCACATTGGAATGCATTTCCCTGTGGGAGCGAGCTTGCTCGCGAATGCCGCGCCTGGGTTTACAGCTCTACAACAACAGCCTGAGCAGCCCGGGTCGCCTTGGCACGCGCTGCCTCAATCGACTCATCCCGCGCCAACGCCACGCCCATCCGGCGCTGACCATTGACTTCAGGCTTGCCGAACAGACGCAACGCCGTATCCGGCTCGCTCAGCGCTGCGCCAAGGTTGGCGAACGCGGTCTGGGTCGACTGCCCTTCCACCAGAATCACCGCCGAAGCGGATGGGCCGAACTGACGGATCAGCGGCACCGGCAGACCGAGAATGGCGCGCGCGTGCAGGGCGAACTGCGACAGATCCTGAGAAATCAGGGTCACCAGACCGGTGTCATGCGGGCGCGGCGAGACTTCGCTGAACCACACCTGATCACCCTTGATGAACAGCTCGACGCCGAACAGCCCGCGACCGCCCAAGGCCTCGGTCACGGCTTTGGCCACGCGCTCGGACTCAGCCAGAGCAATCGGGCTCATGGCTTGCGGCTGCCAGGATTCCTGATAGTCGCCCTTCTCCTGACGGTGACCGACCGGTGCGCAGAACGTGGTGCCGCCGATGTGGCGCACGGTCAGCAGGGTGATTTCGTAGTCGAAATCGATGAAGCCTTCGATGATCACCCGACCTTTGCCGGCGCGACCGCCCTCTTGCGCGTAATCCCAG
Source organism: Pseudomonas sp. YL2 (assembly GCF_023063025.1). Classification (NCBI taxonomy): domain Bacteria; kingdom Pseudomonadati; phylum Pseudomonadota; class Gammaproteobacteria; order Pseudomonadales; family Pseudomonadaceae; genus Pseudomonas; species Pseudomonas sp. YL2. The sequence goes on from NZ_JAJSLU010000004.1 coordinate 55,461, forward strand.
GCCTTCTGCACGTCATCAGCGCTGCGCAGCAGGCTCTGGCCTTTGCCCGACGAGCTCATGACTGGCTTGACCACGCACGGGAAGCCCAGGTCCTGAACGGCTTTGCTGTAGTCCTCGAAGGTGTCGGCAAAGTGGTACGGCGAGGTTGGCAAGTCCAGCTCTTCAGCGGCCAGGCGGCGGATACCTTCGCGGTTCATGGTCAGTTGCGCGGCGCGGGCGGTCGGGATCACGGTGAAGCCTTCGGCTTCCAGCTCGACCAGCGTGGCGGTGGCGATGGCTTCGATTTCCGGCACGATGAAGTGCGGTTTCTCGGCTTCGATGACTGCACGCAGCGCGGCGCCGTCGAGCATGTTGATCACGTGGCTGCGGTGCGCCACCTGCATCGCCGGCGCGTTGGCGTAACGGTCAACGGCAATCACTTCAACGCCCAGGCGTTGCAGCTCGATCACCACTTCCTTGCCCAACTCACCACAGCCACACAGCAATACGCGGGTCGCGGTCGGCGACAATGGAGTTCCGATACGGGTCATCTCAGGTCCTCAAAGAAGCGGATCATCGAGGAAAGCAACGCCAGACGCGCTTTCCATGGGGAGAAAGCGCGGCATTTTACATGAACCGCAGGGTTTGGCTCAGCTGGCGACAGCCTGTTTGCGCTCGCGCCAGGCCATGATCAGCCAAACGGCAGTGACGCCGGCAAACTTCGAGACCAGTGCGGTGATGATCACCGGTGGCGTCATCAGGTCGATCATGCCGAAAAAGATGAAGGTATCGAGCGGAATGCTCAGCGCCGAGCTGATCCACAGGCGGTCGCGCAGCGGCCGTTTGGTGACGCTGAACACCAGCCAGTCGATGATTTCCGACACCGCGAACGCCGTGGCGCTGGCCAAGGCGATGGATGGATCAGAAGTGACGTAAGACAGCACCAGCGCCGCCAGCATCGCTACGAGCGCACCGTGGCCGAAACGGGTTTGCACCATGTCGCGCAACACGAACACCAACCCGCCCCAGGCCGACCAGATGATGTCCAGGTGTGGCGCGGTGGAGAAAGCGAAGTTGATCAGCACGACGCTGCTGATGTAGGCGATGAGGAAAATCATGGCGGCGACCTGGGAAATTGGCGCACAGGTTACTTCAGGCTTGGAGTCGGGCCAATAAGAAGTAGCGGCTGTTCCGGCCTCTTCGCGAGCAAGCCCGCTCCCACAGGGCAATGCATTTCAAATGTGGGAGCGGGCTTGCTCGCGAAGGCGGCCTGTCAGGCGCCTGATTTTCCGGGAACCATCCACACCAACCCGCTCGCCTTCGCCCGCTCATGACACAACCCCAGCACCACCCGCCGCTCGTCATTGGTCATGCGTCCCCAGCGCGTGATCTCCGCGACCGTGCGCTGGCAACCGGTGCAAATATCGTCTTCATCCAGTGCGCAGATATTCACACACGGCGAGGCAACGGGTCTTTCGGGAGTACTCATTCTTCCTGCTCGACCAGATCACGCGCATAGCGCTGCGAGTTATGCACATAGTGTGCGGCGCTGGCTTCGAGCATTTTCTTCTGCGGCTCGGTCAGCTCACGCACGACCTTGCCCGGCGAGCCCATCACCAGCGAGCCATCGGGGATCTCCTTGCCTTCGCCGATCAGCGAATTGGCGCCGATGATGCAGTTCTTGCCGATTTTCGCGCCGTTGAGGATCACCGCGTTGATGCCGATCAGGCTGTAGTCGCCGACGGTGCAGCCATGCAGCATGGCGTTGTGACCGATGGTCACGCCGGTGCCGATGGTCAGCGGATAGCCCATATCGGTGTGCATCACCGTGCCGTCCTGGACGTTGCTGTTCTTGCCGATCAGGATCAGTTCGTTGTCGCCGCGCAATACGGCGTTGAACCAGACGTTGGCGCCCTCTTCCAGTCTGACCTTGCCCACCAGCACGGCATTGGGCGCGACCCAGCTCTGTGGATGGGTGTCGACGCGGGCGTCGCCCAGGCGGTATTTCATCTTGTTTTCCTCAGGGCTCACGATGACGGGCCATTCGAGCGATGGCTTCAGGTGTTGATATAGCTTTTGGGCGGATGATGCAGGCTGATCTGTTCGTCATAGAGCAGATTGATCAGCTCGACGATCATGATAGCGGTCAAACCCCAGATCTTGAATTCGCCATAACGATAACTCGGCACATACCAACTACGGCCCTGGTAATCGATACGGTGCGTGTGTTCGCGCGGGTCTTTGCGGAAGAACTCCAGCGGCACATTGAATACCGCTGCGATCTCGGCATCGTTGGCCTGGTATTCGACGAAGTCCGGGATCACCCCGACATACGGCGTGACCTTGATGCCGTGCAGGGAGATCAGCGGGCTGAGCGGGCCGATCACCTCGACCAGCCCCGGTGGCAGGCCGATTTCTTCCTCGGCTTCGCGCAGAGCGGTGAAGATCAGGTCGGGGTCTTCCGGGTCACGGCGTCCGCCGGGGAAGGCCACCTCGCCGCCATGGGTCGAGAGGCCGCTGGCGCGCAGGGTCAGCACCAGCTCGGGTTCGTCACTGCGGGTGATCGGCACCAGAACAGCGGCCTCGGGGAAACGTTTATCGGTCTCCAGCGTGCGCGGTGTGTGGTTGCTTACCCTATGCAGTAGCTCGTCCAGCATGAGTGTTCTCGATCTGTGCCTTACCCTGCATCATGCACCAATCATTGCAGCCGCCCAAGCCCCTCGCCGGGCCATGTCGCGAAACGACAACTTGCCGACCGGCACCGCTGCACGCCAAGATAGGCGCAGCATTCAGGAACCCCAGCATGAAATTTTGCAGCCAGTGCGGCAACCCGGTGACCCAGCGCATTCCCGAAGGCGATTCGCGGCTGCGATTTGTCTGTGACAGCTGTCAGACCATTCACTATCAAAACCCCAATATCGTCGCCGGTTGCGTCGCGACCTGGGGCAGTAAAGTGCTGCTCTGCCGCCGCGCCATCGAGCCACGCCTCGGTTATTGGACGCTGCCTGCCGGTTTCATGGAAAACGGTGAAACCATCGAGCAGGCCGCGATCCGCGAAACCGCCGAGGAAGCCTGCGCCCGAGTGCGTAATCTGAGCATCTACACGCTGATCGACGTGCCGCACATCAGCCAGGTACACGTGTTCTTCCGTGCCGAACTGGCCGATCTGGACTTTGCTGCCGGGCCCGAAAGCCTCGAAGTACAACTATTCGACGAAGCTGACATCCCGTGGGACGAGCTGGCTTTCCGCACCGTGGGGCGTACCTTAGAATGCTTCTTCGCTGATCGCCGCGCCGAAAGCTACCCGGTTCGCTCCGAATCGATTCCGCCGTTGACGCAGCCTGCCATCACCTAAAAGCTTCTATAAATAAAATATCTGCGTCACTCCCTGGGGAATCGTTTCAATGCGCTGGTTGCTTGCCCTGTTTTGCCTGTCGTTCGTCACCGTGTCCCAAGCGTCATTCGTGACCACCGTGACGCCGTCGAATACCCCGATGATCGAAAAAATCCTGGTGCTCAAATCGGCTCATCAACTGCAATTGATCGCCGACGGCAAGCCGATCAAGACCTATCGAATCTCCTTGGGCAAGGGCGCGAAAAAAGGTCCGAAACTGATTGAAGGCGACAAACGCACACCCGAAGGTTTCTATTGGATCGACTGGCGCAAGGTCAGTGAAAAATTCAATCTGGCGATGCACATCTCCTATCCGAACATCAGCGATTCGGCCCGTGCCCGCCGCGAAGGCGTCGAGCCTGGCGGCATGATCATGATCCACGGCACCCCGGATTCGGAAGAAACCCCGGAAGACCTGTTCCACACCCTGGACTGGACCGACGGCTGCATCGCCATGCGCAACATGGACATGCGTGAAGTCTGGGGTCTGGTGCCGGACGGCACGATGATCGAGATCCGTCCTTAACCAGCGACCACTGGTCACCTGAAAAAAATAAATCAAAAGATCGCAGCCTTCGGCAGCGCCTACAGGGTTGATACCACTTCCCACTGTAGGAGCTGCCGCAGGCTGCGATCTTTTGCTTTTTATAGCCCACCCCTAATACCACTTCAAGCCACAACCCCCGAAACCCGCCATTTCATTGGGCTAAACGCCATTTCCCCGCGTTGACATGGTATTCAAGTGGTATTAATTTCCGCCCCACAAGCGAGCAACAACAATCCTATACTCGCGTCGGAAATGACCTACATGAACGACCTCCAGGCCCTACGCCCAGATGACTCCCAGCCGACGCCGCTGTACCTGCAGCTGGCGCGCAATCTGGAATCGGCGATCCATTCCGGGCAATGGAAGGCCGAGCAGGCCATGCCCTCCGAGCGCAATCTCAGCGAGCAACTCGGGATCTCCCGGGTCACCGCGCGCAAGGCACTGGAAGTGCTGCTCGATCAAGGTCTGATCCGCCGCCTGCAAGGTTCCGGCACCTTCATCACCCCACGCCTGGAACAACCGCTGTCACGCCTCTCGGGCTTCAGCGAAATGCTCCGCCTCAAGGGTTTCGTCCCCAGCTCGCAGTGGCTGGAACGCGAAATCACCCTGCCGACTCACGAAGAACTGATCCGCCTGAGCCTGTCGCCGAACGACAAGGTCGCGCGCATGAAACGCCTGCGCAAGGCCGACGACACGGTGATGGCCATCGAGATGAGCACCCTGCCCGCCTCGATCATGCCCAAGCCGCACCTGGTCGGCGATTCGCTCTACGAATACCTCGACGGCATCGGCAAACCGATCGTCCGCGCCCTGCAGCACATCCAGGCGATCAACGCCTCGGACGAGTTCGCCGCGCTGGTCGGCATCGCCCCCGGCACCGCCATGCTGCTGATGACCCGGGTCGGCTACCTCGAAGACAACACGCCGATCGAAGTCACCGACACCTATTGCCGCAACGACTACTACGACTTTGTTGCAGAGCTTCGCCGCTGATCAGCAGCCAGGCCAAACGAGAGAAGCAAAATGTCCGAAGACAACATCCTCACCGCCAGCGGCTGGGTTCGCGGCCGGCTGATCCACGAACACGGCAAAGTCGTGTCGATCGAAGGCGTGCCCTGCGATCCCGCCGACAATGATCTGCCCTACCTCCTGCCGGGTTTCATCGACCTGCACGTCCACGGCGGTGGCGGCAAAGACATTATGGAAGGCGCCAGTGCCTTTGAGACCATCACCAAAACCCACGTGCGCTTCGGCACCACTTCGCTGCTGGCCACCACCATGACCGCGCCGAGTGCCGAGATCTCCAGCGTGCTGAAAGAGGTCGGCGAATTCTGCGAACAGCGTCCGCAAGGTGCCGCCCGGGTACTCGGTGTGCATCTCGAAGGCCCGTACATCAACCCCGGCAAACTCGGCGCGCAACCGAATTTCGCCCACACCGCGTTGATGGCCGAGGTCGAGGAATACCTCGCGCTGGCGCCGATCCGGGTGATCACCATCGCCCCGGAAATCGCCGGTCACGACGGATTGATTCGTGAACTGAGCAGCCGGGGCATCCGCATGCAGATTGGCCACACCCTCGGCAGCTACGAGGAAGGCGTTGCCGCCCTCGATGCCGGCGCCACCAGTTTCACCCATTTGTACAACGCCATGAGCCCGCTGCATCACCGCGAACCGGGGATCGTCGGCGCCGCGCTGGCCCACGCCAAATTCGCCGAACTGATCCCGGACTTGCTGCACGTGCATCCCGGTGCGATCCGCGTGGCCCTGCGTTCGATCCCGTGCCTGTACTGCGTCACCGATTCGACCGCCGCCGCCGGCATGCCCGACGGTGAATACAAGCTCGGCAGCCACACCGTGACCAAATGCCTGGGCGGCGTGCGCCTGCCCGACGGCACGCTGGCCGGCAGCACCCTGACCATGGATCAGGCCCTGCGCAATCTGGTGAAGATCGGACTGCCGATCGCCGAGGCCTCGCAACGTCTTTCGCAATTCCCCGCCGACTACCTCGGCATCAACGAACGCGGGCGCCTCGAACCGGGTGCCTGGGCCGACTGCGTGCGGCTGGATCGCTCACTCACACTGACCGCCGTCATGGTCGAAGGAGAAGACATTGACTTCAAAAATGCTTGAAGAGGCGCTGTCCTCGTTCGAGGCCGTGCAAGCCCAACTGCAACAGCTCGACCCGCAGATGATCGAGATCGCCGGGCGCCTGCGCCGTCAGCCGCCACAAGTGGCGATGACCGTTGCGCGCGGCAGCTCCGACCACGCGGCGAGCTACTTCGCCTACCTGACCATGCAGCAACTGGGCGTACCCGTGGCGTCGTTGCCGATGTCGGTGGTGACCATGCAGCAGGCGCCGCTGAAGGTCAGCGGTCAGGTGGCGTTCGCGTTCTCCCAATCAGGTCAGAGCCCGGATCTGGTCAACAGTCTGCGTCTGCTGCGCAAGCGCGGCGCACTGAGCGTATCGATGGTCAACGCCGCCGATTCGCCACTGGAAGCGGCCTGCGAATTCAGCCTGCCGTTGCTCGCCGGCATCGAAAGCAGCGTCGCCGCGACCAAGAGCTTCATCGCCACCCTCAGCGCCAGTGCCCGCCTGATCGCGCACTGGAAAGAAGACAACGAACTGCTGGAAGCGCACAACGCCCTGCCCGAAGGACTGCGCGACGCGGCGCAACAGGACTGGAGCACCGCGATCGACGCCTTGCGCGACTGTGAACGGCTGATGGTCATTGGCCGTGGTGCCGGTTTTGCCATCGCCCAAGAGGCCGCGCTGAAATTCAAGGAAACCTCGGCCATTCAGGCCGAAGCGTTCAGCAGTGCCGAAGTCCGTCACGGCCCGATGGCGCTGATCGACGAACACTACCCGCTGCTGGTGTTCGCTCCACGCGGTGCCGAACAGGCCGGTCTGATCAGCCTTGCGGCAGAGATGCGTCAACGCGGCGCTCGCGTGCTGCTGGCCGCGCCGGACGACATCCTCGAACGCGACCTGACCCTGAGCCGCGCCGAACACCCGGCCCTCGATCCGATTCTGGCGATCCAGAGTTTCTACGTGATGGCCGCAGGTCTCGCCGTGGCCCGCGGCATGGACCCGGATCAGCCGCGCCACCTGAGCAAAGTGACCCGTACGCACTAAGTCCGAATGACTGCACACCTGATGAGACCGAGCCATGCACAACAACAATAAAGAGCTGACCCTCAGCGCCCCGCTCAGCGGCCCGGTGCTCACGCTCGCCAAAGTCCCGGACGCGGTGTTCGCCAGCGGCGCGATGGGTGACGGCATAGCCATCGACCCGCTGAATGACACCCTGTATTCGCCCTGCGCCGGGGAGATCATCCACGTCGCCCGCACCGGCCACGCGCTGACCGTGCGTGCCGATAACGGCGCGGAAATCCTCCTACATCTGGGCCTGGACACCGTTGAACTGAACGGCGAAGGCTTCTCGATGCTGGTCAAGCAAGGCACGCGGGTCAGCAACGGCCAGCCGTTGTTGCGCTATGACCTGGACAAGGTCGGCCAGCAGTGCAAAAGCCTGGTCAGCCTGTTGATCCTGACCAACAGCCAGGATTTCCAGGTGCGCCCGATCACGCTCAAAGCGGTGAAGGTCGGCGAGCCGCTGCTGCACATCATTGCACGCAACAGCTCTGCGGCGACTGCCGAAGCGGTTGGCGGGCCAGAGGTTCAGGGTCAGGTGCTGGTGGCGCATCGCGGCGGCTTGCATGCGCGCCCCGCCGCGCTGATTCGCCAGACCGCACAAGGTTTCAAGAGCCAGTCGCAGCTGCACTTCGCCGGTAAATCGGCGCCGTGCAACAGCCTGATCGGCCTGATGGGACTGGCCATTGGCGAGCAGGATGAAGTGCACGTCAGTTGTCAGGGGCCGGACGCCGAAGCCGCGCTGCAAGCCTTGCTCAATGCGTTGGCGACTGCCCTGCTCGACGATCATCACGCCGCTGCACCGGTCAGCGCCGCACCGCGCAAGCGCCCGGCCGAAGCTGGCGTACTGCAGGGTGTGTGCGCCGCGCCGGGACTGGTCGGCGGGCCGCTGTTTCGCCTGAACGCGATCAGCCTGCCGGCAGATGCGGGCAATCATGCTCCGCTTGAGCAACTGCAGAAACTTGAAGCCGCGCTGAATCAGGTTCGCGGCGAAATCAACGCCACGCTCACCCAAGCAAAAAAGCACAAGAACATCGATGAAGAAGCGATCTTCGCCGCGCACCTGGCCCTGCTCGAAGACCCGGCCCTGCTCGACACCGCGCAGCATTCCATCGACCAAGGCACGGCGGCGACCCACGCCTGGAGCCAGTCGATCGACGTGCAGTGCGAAGTACTGCAACACACCGGCAGCGCGCTGCTGGCCGAACGCGCCAACGATCTGCGCGACCTCAAGCAACGTGTCCTGCGCGCCCTGCTCGGCGAAGCCTGGCATTACGACGTGCCGGCCGGCTCCATTGTCGCTGCGCATGAACTGACGCCGTCGGATCTGCTGCAACTCAGCGCGCAAGGTGTCGCCGGGTTGTGCATGGCCGAGGGCGGCGCGACTTCGCACGTGGCGATTCTGGCGCGCGGCAAAGGTCTGCCGTGCCTGGTTGCACTGGGCGCCGCATTACTCGATCAAGCACAGGGTCAGTCGGTGGTGCTGGATGCCGATGGCGGCCGCCTCGAACTGGCGCCGAGCACCGAACGCCTGGCCGAAGTACAACAGGCGCAAATCGAGCGTCAGCAACGCCGCGATGCGCAACAGGCCAAGGCGCATCTGCCCGCCGAAACCCGCAATGGCGTGGCGATCGAAGTGGTCGCCAATGTCGCCTCCAGCCATGAAGCGGCAGACGCATTTGCCAACGGTGCCGATGGCGTTGGCCTGCTGCGCACCGAGTTCCTGTTCGTCGACCGGCAGACCGCGCCGGACGTCGAAGAACAGCGCTCTGCCTATCAAGCCGTGCTCGATGCCATGGGCGAGCACTCGGTGATCATCCGCACCATCGACGTCGGCGGCGACAAGCAACTCGACTACCTGCCGCTGCCCGCCGAAGCCAACCCGGTACTCGGCCTGCGCGGCATTCGTCTGGCACAGGCCCGTCCGGAAATCCTCGATCAGCAACTGCGCGCACTGCTGCAAGTCAGCCCGCTGCGCCGTTGCCGGATCCTGTTGCCGATGGTCACCGAAGTCGACGAACTGCTGCACATCCGCCAACGGGTCGATGCGCTGTGCCTGGAGTTGGGCATTAATCAGCGCCCGGAAATCGGCGTGATGATCGAAGTCCCCGCCGCCGCGCTGCAAGCCGAACAACTGGCTGAACACGCCGACTTCCTGTCGATCGGCACCAACGACCTGTCGCAATACACCTTGGCCATGGACCGCGACCACGCAGGTTTGGCCGCCCGCGTCGATGCCCTGCACCCGGCGCTGCTGCGGCTGATCGCCATGACCTGCGCAGGCGCGGCGGTGCACAAACGCTGGGTTGGCGTGTGCGGTGCCCTCGCCTCCGATCCACTGGCGACACCAGTGCTGATCGGCCTCGGCGTGACCGAGCTGTCGGTGAGCCCGGTGCAGATCGGTGAAATCAAGGATCGCGTGCGCCAGTTGCACGAGGCCGAATGCCAACGCCTCAGCCTCGACCTGTTGAAACTCAACAGCGCCGCTGCGGTACGTCACGCCTGCCACCAGCATTGGCCTCTGCACTAACAACAAGCTCTCTATAAAGAGCAGGGAGAACCACCATGTACCAACTCTTCATCGAAGGCCTGCAACGCCTCGGCCGTGCGCTGATGCTGCCAATCGCGATCCTGCCGATTGCCGGCCTGCTGCTGCGTCTGGGTGACACCGACCTGCTGAACATCGCGATCATCCACGATGCCGGGCAAGTGATCTTCGCCAACCTGGCGATGATCTTCGCCATCGGCATCGCTGTCGGTTTCGCCAAGGACAACAACGGCACCGCAGGCCTGGCCGGGGTGATCGGTTACCTGGTGATGATCTCCACCCTCAAGGTGCTCGACCCGAGCATCAACATGGGCATGCTCGCCGGGATTGTCAGCGGCCTGATGGCCGGCGCGCTGTACAACCGCTTCAAGGACATCAAGCTGCCGGAGTACCTGGCATTCTTCGGCGGCCGGCGCTTCGTGCCGATCGTCACCGGTTTCGCCGCCGTCGCGCTGGGCGTGGTGTTCGGCTACATCTGGCCGCCGATCCAGCACGGCATCAACAGCTTCGGTGCCTTGATGATGGAAAGCGGCAGCATCGGTGCGTTCGTGTTTGGCGTGTTCAACCGCTTGCTCATCGTCACCGGTCTGCACCACATCCTCAACAACATGGCGTGGTTCGTGTTCGGCAACTTCACCGACCCGACCACCGGCGCACTGGTCACCGGCGACCTGTCACGCTACTTCGCCGGCGATCCAAAGGGCGGCCAGTTCATGACCGGCATGTTCCCGATGATGATCTTCGGCCTGCCCGCCGCGTGCCTGGCAATGTACCGCAACGCGTTGCCGGAGCGGCGCAAGGTCATGGGCGGGATCTTCCTGTCGATGGCCCTGACTTCGTTCCTTACCGGCGTGACCGAGCCCATCGAATTCGCCTTCATGTTCCTCGCCCCGCTGCTGTATCTGCTGCATGCGCTGCTGACCGGGTTGTCTATGGCGATCACCAATGCGCTGAACATCCATTTGGGTTTCACCTTCTCCGGCGGCTTCATCGACATGGTGCTGGGTTGGGGGCGTTCGACCAATGGCTGGCTGGTGATTCCGGTCGGGCTGGCGTACGCCGTGGTGTATTACGCGGTGTTTGATTTCTGTATCCGCCGCTTCAATCTGAAGACGCCGGGGCGTGAGGACGTGGCCGCCACCGAGAAGTCGGTGCTTACGGAAAACGAACGTGCTGCTGCGTACATCAAGGCCTTGGGCGGTGCCGAGAATCTGCTTACCGTGGGCGCCTGCACGACTCGTCTGCGCCTGGAAATGGTCGATCGCAACAAGGCTTCCGACGCTGACTTGAAGGCTCTGGGTGCGATGGCCGTGGTACGCCCGGGCAAGGGCGGCAGCTTGCAGGTGGTGGTCGGGCCATTGGCCGACAGCATCGCCGACGAAATCCGCCTCGCCATGCCGACTCTGGGGCGTGCGTTGGTGGCTGCGCCTGCGGTGGTGGTCGAGGAATCGAAAGCTGCAATGGTCGCTGCACCGGAAGCCCAACAATGGCTGACGGCGTTGGGCGGTAGCGAGAATGTGCTGCAGCTGGACTGCATCGCCCTGACCCGCATTCGCCTGCAACTGGTCGATGGTAAAGCGTTGTCCGAGGCTCAGTTGAAAGAGCTGGGTTGCCAGGGTGTCAGCCCGCTGGAGGGTGGGGTCTGGCATTTGTTGATTGGCGAGAAAGCGGCGAGTTTGAGTGGGGCGATTGAGGCGTTGGTTAATCGGAGTGAGGTCAGCGCCAAGGTTTAATCAACACAAAAAAACCGGCTCAGGCCGGTTTTTTTTATCGCTGGCACGTTCAGCTCAGGGTAAATGCTGTTCTGCCTGGTAATGGCGAGTCTGGAATGGCATCAGCGTTTGAACCTTCAATCCAAGGCTTTCTGCTAACCCCCAAGAGACGGCTAATTGATCCTTGCGATTTCGTAACGAAACCATCTTTGGAGGTGCAACATCCTGCTTCGGCGTCGAGTGCGCGAAAAGCTGCAACGCATGCAGCGTTTCCAGCACGCGACTATCAGACACACAAGAGAAGCGCGTAAACCGCTCCAACAGGTAAGCCGCGCGACGGCGTTCTATATCGTCACTGTGATTTTTCAGAAATGCCTTAACCTCGCTTTCAACACTAGAATTCGAGTACCACACTTCTTTCGCAGCGTTCACCAGCGCGACGTCATCGGCCTGATTGAGAGGGCTCCTGACGAGAGTATCCAACGCGGATGAGAGGACGTGCGCGTCATTCACCTTCGTCATCTCCCTTCTCCAGATAGTCTTGCAATATGTTAGTCAGCACCGAAGTCGGCGCCTCTTTGTTGCCAACATATACATCAATGGCCTGCAATGCCAGACGCCGAAGCTCGCTGGTCAGTATGAATCCAAACCTGAGAAGGGCATTGATGTCGGCGATATCGTGATCGGTAGCCCTGCCCAGTTTTGTAATGGCTATGTCGACGGGTGCAGCAATATGTACACGGAGAGGGGACACCCGCGAAAACTCTGGCAGGGGAATACTTCGAGACCAATAATCTTCGTGGATCGGGCCAAAGCTAGTGTTGTATTGCAAGTCGTAGTTCAACTCCATCTTTCGCGCAGAACGCTCATCGACAAACGGCTCCGGCACCTCGGCAAGCAGCGTACGCAGGTCGAATCCTGCCGGAATACAAGCCTCATAGATTTCCGCGTCGACGTCCAACGATATGCGGTGATTGGTGTAGAGGTGAACCGCGCATCCTCCAAACACGATGATCTTGACCGCCCCCGGCGCAGCGTTCTCTTGAATCAGTTCCGTCTCGACTGACTTGAACATCGATACCAGCGCCCGCCCCAACGCGGTGTTCGTGTTGATACGGGGCGTAACGACGGGAAGCAATTCCATTTTAAACCTCAGAGTCATAGCGACGGCTCAGTGAAAGAGCAACATCCCGTTTTCGGTCTATTGCCAAGTTCGCTGTTTGCCAGAGACAACCCAAGGTAGAGAGGCTGCTTCCGAGGGACAACCTGAACATCTGGTAGGAAAAATCTACTAATTGATGAGGTACAGGAAGTATTCCGACAGCTAGAAAAATGCTTTCGCGAGCAAGCTCACTTCCACAGTGAAGCATTTCAAATGTGGGAGCCAGCCTGCTGGCGATGAACGATGGGCGCTCGTCAGGTTTGTGGATCGACCCGATCCAGCGCCCGGTTTACCGCGAGTTCGGCGAGCATGACGATTTGCTGGATCGCCAGTGCGGTGCTGCGTTGCAGGCCGCTGAGTTCGCTGGCGAAGTTGCTGGCCATGGCACTGGCGCAGGCCAACGATTCGTAGGCGTGGGCCAGCAGGGTTTCGGTGTCGATGCTGGGGTTGACCAGGAACATCGTGCTGGGCTGATGCGCCTCAGCGGATTGCGGGGTGAAGTAGAAATCGACAGCGCGCTTGATGGCTTCGCGGTCTTTCGTCAAGTCTTCAACCCGGATGGCGTCGGCGGGTGGAAGTGTGACTTTGTGGGGTGGGTCGGGGATCAGTTTGTCCAAAATTCAACTCCTGCTACGGCGTGTGAAGATGCCATCTTCGCCGGATCTCACGCGGCAAAGAGGTGGCAGCTATGTGCAGGGTGAGATCCACCGGAGCAGGCAACCGGCCAGACCGAAGTCTGCCCGCACACAGCCGCCATAAAGCAGGCAGCAGATTGAGCTGGCGCCAATTATCGTGGTGTTGGCGCTAGTTGCAAGCATTCCGGGGATCTCACGCCCGGTCGCTGAATTGGCAGCGACAGACGAAGCCTAGAGACCGGACGTCCGAGGGACAACCTGAAAACCTTGTGGGAAGCTTCTGGTTATTTGACACAGATTTAAACAAGCCCAATGCCCTTGGTGACCAGACTGGCCCCATCGCCAGCAGGCTGGCTCCCACAGTTTCAACCCGGTTTATTCAGATAGAGACTGGTCGGCTGTCAGGCCGCCATCGCTGGCAAGCCAGGCTCCCACAGGGGTTGTGGGCATCTGCAATGGATCAGTGAGCTATCAGGATGCCTTCGCGAGCAAGCCCGCTCCCACAGTTTGAACCCGGTGTATTCAGGTAGAGATCGGTCGGCTGTCAGGCCGCCATCGCCAGCAGGCTGGCTCCTACAATTTAGCAAGCGCACACCCCATGCGGCGAAGCCGCCCCACTCCAGGATGAGCGCAAGCTCGGCTGTCGCTCTTGATCTTGATCCACGGGCGACGTCGGAAGGCTGAGTGGAGGGATTGATCCGGGGGTGGGAGCGCAGCGACCGTTTGGCGCAGCCAAACACAGCGAGAGGAGGTGCAGCGAAGCAAACCGGAGGCGCTGCGCCCGGATCAATCCCGCAGCGAAGGGATCCCGAGCCCCAGCGAGCGGGCCGAACGCAGGAGCAAGCGTTTTGGGTTACTTTTTAGGCGTTTGTAAAAAGTGACTCGCCGTAAGGGCGAAACCGCCAGCCGCTGCACCCGAAGCAACGGATATTCACACAGTCAGCCAGAGCATGGTCGCCTGTCAGGGCGCCATCGCGAGCAGGCTCACTCCTACAGAAAAGCAAATCGCAGGCAACAAAAAACCCGCAGACAATCACTCATCTGCGGGTTTCTCATTCCAGCGGCAGAAAGATCAGAAATCCTCCAGCCGCCACACCTCATAAGCCGGCGTCTCGTAAGGGTGGCTCAACTTGAGAGCAGCCACCACATCACCAATCAACGCGTCACAAACCACAAGCTCAACCTTCCATTCCTCGACCCGCTCAACCTGCCCCGCCTCACCAATGAACGGCTGACTGCCGTCCAAAGGCCGAAACTGACCAGACCCAAGCACCTGCCAGGCACAGTGGTCATAGTCCCCGATCCGCCCACCACCGGCAGCGAATACAGCGTCCTTGACCACCTCGACATGACTGTCAGGAACAAAAAACCCGAGCTTGTACACGACGCTTAGTTCACCCAGACGCGAGCATTACGGAACATGCGCATCCAAGGAGCATCCTCGGTCCAGTCTTCCGAACGCCACGAGTTCTGCACCGCGCGGAACACCCGCTCCGGGTGCGGCATCATGATCGTCACGCGACCGTCGCGGCTGGTGAGACCGGTGATCCCGCGCGGCGAACCGTTCGGGTTGGCCGGGTAGGCTTCGGTGACCTTGCCGTGGTTGTCGACAAAACGCATCGCCACGCAACCCGACAGATCGGCTTCCAGCAAGGCTTCTTCGCTGGAGAACTCGGCATGGCCTTCACCGTGAGCGATGGCGATCGGCATACGCGAACCGGCCATGCCCTGCAGGAAGATCGAGTTCGATTCCTGGATCTGCACCATCGCCACGCGCGCTTCGAACTGCTCGGAGCGGTTGCGCACAAAGTGCGGCCAGAACTCGCTGCCCGGGATCAGCTCGTGCAGGTTGGACATCATCTGGCAACCGTTGCACACACCGAGGGTGAAGCTGTCGTTACGCTCGAAGAAGCCCTGGAACGCATCGCGGGCACGGCTGTTGAACAGCGCCGACTTGGCCCAGCCTTCACCGGCGCCGAGTACGTCGCCGTAGGAGAAGCCACCGCAGGCCACCAGACCTTTGAACTCGTTCAGGTCGACGCGGCCAGCGAGAATGTCGCTCATGTGCACGTCGATCGCGTTGAAACCGGCGCGGTCGAACGCTGCCGCCATTTCCACCTGACCGTTGACGCCCTGCTCACGCAGCACGGCAACCTGTGGGCGGATGCCTTTCTTGATGTAAGGCGCTGCGATGTCTTGGTTGACGTCGAAGCTCAGCTTGACGCTCAGGCCCGGGTTGTCTTCTTCCAGCAGCGCGTCGAATTCTTGCTCGGCGCAGTCGGCGTTGTCACGCAGACGCTGGATCTGGTAGCTGGTCTCGGCCCACTGACGTTGCAGCAGACGACGCTGACCTTCGAACACCGTGTCACCGTTGAAGGTGATGTTGATCTGGCCATTGTTGATCGGCTGACCGATCACCGACACGCAGTCGCCCAGACCGGCCGCGCTGAACTGCGCGAGGATGTCCGGCGTGGCGTCCTGACGAACCTGAATCACCGCACCCAGTTCTTCGTTGAACAGGATCGCAGCGATTTCTGCCGAGTTTTCGGCAACGCTGTCCAGGTTCAGGCTCAGACCGCAGTGGCCGGCAAAAGCCATTTCCACCACGGAGGTCAGCAGACCACCGTCGGAACGGTCGTGGTAAGCCAGCAGGTGACCGTCGGCGTTGAGGCCCTGGATCACTGCGAAGAAGGCCTTCAGGTCCTCGGCGTCATCGACGTCCGGCGCGTGCTTGCCGAGCTTGCCGTGCACCTGGGCAAGGATCGAAGCACCCATACGGTTCTGACCGCGACCGAGGTCGATCAGGATCAGGTCAGTGGTGCCCTTGTCCATGCGCAGTTCCGGGGTCAGGGTCTGACGGATGTCAGCCACTGGGGCGAAACCGGTCACGATCAGTGACATCGGCGAGGTCACGGTTTTTTCTTCACCGTTGTCGTTCCAGCGGGTGGCCATGGACATCGAGTCCTTGCCCACCGGAATGGTGATGCCCAGCTCAGGGCACAGTTCCATGCCGACCGCTTTCACGGTGTCGTACAGACGCGCGTCTTCGCCCGGGTGGCCGGCGGCGGACATCCAGTTCGCCGACAGTTTGATGTCGGAGATCTTGTTGATGCGCGAAGCGGCAATGTTGGTCAGGGTTTCGCCGATGGCCATGCGGCCCGACGCTGGAGCGTCCAGCAGCGCCAGCGGAGTGCGCTCGCCCATGGCCATCGCTTCACCGGTGTAGACGTCGAAGCTGGTGGCGGTAACTGCGACGTCGGCCACCGGAACCTGCCATGGGCCGACCATCTGGTCACGGGCCACGAGGCCGGTGATGGTACGGTCGCCAATGGTGATCAGGAAGCTTTTGCTCGCCACGGCCGGGTGATGCAGGACGCGTTCGATGGATTCGCTGATGTCGAGGTTCGACGGATCGAAATCGTCGCCCAGCTCGGCTTCGCGAACCACCGAACGGTGCATGCGCGGGGCCTTGCCCAGCAACACTTCCAGTGGCATGTCCACCGGGTTGTTGCCGAAGTGGCTGTCCGTCACGGTCAGTTGCGGCTCGGCAGTGGCTTCGCCGACCACGGCGAACGGGCAGCGCTCTCGTTCGCAGATCGCCTTGAAGCGCTCGAAGTCGGCCGGGCCGACCGCCAGAACGTAACGTTCCTGAGATTCGTTGGACCAGATTTCGTGCGGGGCCATGCCCGGCTCGTCATTTGGAATGTTGCGCAGTTCGAAACGGCCACCACGGTCGCCGTCGTTGACCAGTTCCGGGAAGGCGTTGGACAGACCGCCCGCACCCACGTCGTGGATGAAGCTGATCGGGTTCTTGTCGCCCAGCTGCCAGCAACGGTCGATGACTTCCTGGCAGCGACGCTCCATCTCAGGGTTTTCACGCTGAACGGAAGCGAAGTCGAGATCCGCCGAGCTGGTGCCGGTGGCCATCGAGGAAGCGGCGCCGCCGCCCAGACCGATCAGCATGGCCGGGCCGCCGAGCACGATCAGCTTGGAGCCGACCAGAATCTCGCCTTTCTTGACGTGTTCTTCGCGGATGTTGCCCATGCCGCCCGCGAGCATGATCGGCTTGTGGTAACCACGAACCTCATCACCGTGCGGAGTAGAGATCGACTGTTCGAAGGTACGGAAGTAGCCAGTCAGGGCCGGACGACCGAATTCGTTGTTGAACGCGGCGCCGCCCAGCGGGCCTTCGATCATGATGTCCAGCGCGGTAACGATGCGCTCAGGCTTGCCGTACGGCACTTCCCACGGCTGTTCGAAGCCCGGGATCTGCAGGTTGGATACGGTGAAACCGGTCAGGCCGGCCTTTGGCTTGGCGCCACGACCGGTTGCACCTTCGTCGCGAATCTCGCCACCGGAACCGGTGGACGCGCCCGGGAACGGGGCGATCGCGGTCGGGTGGTTGTGGGTTTCGACCTTCATCAGAATGTGCACCGGCTCCTGCACCGCGCCGTACTGGCGGGTTTCCGGATCCGGGAAGAAGCGGCCGGCGACGTTACCGACGATCACCGAAGCGTTGTCCTTATAAGCGGACAGCACGCCTTCGTTGTGCATCTGATAGGTGTTCTTGATCATGCCGAACAGGCTTTTTTCCTGGCTTTCGCCGTCAATATCCCAACTGGCGTTGAAGATCTTGTGGCGGCAGTGCTCGGAGTTGGCCTGGGCGAACATCATCAGTTCGATGTCGTGCGGGTTGCGCTTGAGACCGTTGAAGGCGTTGACCAGGTAATCGATCTCGTCTTCGGCCAGGGCCAGGCCCAGCTCGGTGTTGGCCTTTTCCAGCGCGGCGCGGCCGCCACCGAGGATGTCGATCGCGGTCAGCGGCTTCGGCTCGGCGTGGCTGAACAGACCGGCGGCCTGTTCCAGATTGCCCAGAACGATCTGGGTCATGCGG
Organism: Pseudomonas sp. YL2; assembly: GCF_023063025.1. Taxonomy (NCBI): domain Bacteria; kingdom Pseudomonadati; phylum Pseudomonadota; class Gammaproteobacteria; order Pseudomonadales; family Pseudomonadaceae; genus Pseudomonas; species Pseudomonas sp. YL2. The sequence continues at coordinate 73,483 of NZ_JAJSLU010000004.1, forward strand.
TCATGCAGCACGTCGGCGATTTGCTGGGCTTCGGCGTCGCTGAACTGGCCGGCCACGTAGAACGCGATGCCGCGCTCCAGGCGCTGGATCTTGCTCAGGCCGCAGTTGCGGGCGATGTCGCTGGCCTTGCTCGACCATGGCGAGATGGTGCCGAAACGCGGCAACACCAGAAACAGACGGCCGGTCGGCTCTTGTACCGGAACGCTTGGGCCGTACTTCAGAAGGCGCGCAAGCACCTGCTGTTCGTCGCCGGTCAGGACGCCGGTGACTTCGGCGAAGTGAGCGAATTCAGCATACAGGCCACTGACAGCTGGAACCTTCTGGCTCAGTTGCTCAAGGAGTTTGCTGTGGCGAAAGGCAGAAAGGGCAGGAGCGCCGCGCAGGATCAACATCTTCGGGACAGCCTCGGGAAGGGGTGTGCTTTGAGGCCGTGCATTCTAGCCTAAACCGCCCTCAACATCACCCGAAACGCTACGCACGGTTGCACTCGGATATCAATCTGTGTTTCTGCCTTTGAAGTCAAATTTAAAGGGTGTGCGAGCAGCGCTTATTTTTTCTGTCACAAAATGCCTTTAAGCCCCATTCCTGCGGGGTTTCGTGCGGTTTTGTGATCTCTAGCAGACAAGCCGCTCACTGTCGAGATATGGCGCCCGCAGCCGTTTGCGTATACTGCGCAGATGTTTTTCCCAACGGCTTTGCGTCCGCGGTACGCCAAATGGCTGATCGCAACCGGACTCTTCCTGATGCTCGGTGGCTGTGTTGATAAACCCAACACACTCGAGCGCGTAAAGGAGGATGGTGTGCTGCGGGTGATTACCCGTAACAGCCCCGCCACCTACTTTCAGGATCGCAGCGGCGAAACCGGCTTCGAATACGAGCTGGTGAAGCGCTTCGCCGACGATTTGGGGGTTGAACTGAAGATCGAGACCGCCGACAACCTCGATGACCTGTTCAACCAGATTGGCAAGCCGAACGGCCCGGTGCTGGCGGCGGCAGGTCTGGTCAGCAGCGAGGATCGCAAGAAGCAGGTGCGGTTTTCCCACTCCTACCTCGAAGTCACCCCGCAGATCATCTACCGCAACGGCCAGTCGCGCCCTACCGACCCAGGCGATCTGGTCGGCAAGAAGATCATGGTGCTCAAGGGCAGCACCCACGCTGAACAACTGGCGGAGCTGAAAAAGAAATTTCCAGGCATCGAATACGAAGAATCCGACGCCGTTGAAGTGGTTGACCTGTTGCGCATGGTCGATGAAGGCCAGATCGACCTGACGCTGGTCGACTCCAACGAAGTGGCGATGAACCAGGTGTACTTCACCAACATCCGCGTGGCCTTCGACCTCGGAGATGCGCGCAGCCAGAGCTGGGCCGTTGCCGCTGGCGAAGACAACAGCCTGCTCAACGAGATCAACGCCTACCTCGACAAGGTGCAGAAAAACGGCACCCTGCAGCGCCTGAAAGACCGCTATTACGGCCATGTCGATGTCCTCGGCTACATGGGCGCCACTACCTTCGCCCAGCACTTGCAGCAGCGCCTGCCCAAATACGAACAGCACTTCAAGACCTACGCCAAGAAAGAGAAAGTCGACTGGCGCCTGCTGGCGGCCATCGGTTATCAGGAATCGCTGTGGCAACCGGCAGTAACCTCGAAAACCGGCGTGCGCGGTTTGATGATGCTGACCCAGAACACCGCTCAGGCGATGGGCGTGTCGAACCGTCTCGATCCCAAGCAAAGCATCATGGGCGGCGCCAAGTACCTGGCCTACATGAAGGATCAGCTCGACGAATCGATTCAGGAACCGGACCGCACCTGGTTTGCCCTGGCGGCGTACAACGTCGGCAGCGGCCACCTCGACGACGCACGCAAACTGGCGTCCCGCGAAGGCCTGAACCCGGACAAGTGGCTGGACGTGAAGAAGATGCTGCCGCGCCTGTCGCAGAAGCAGTGGTACAGCAAGACCCGCTATGGCTACGCCCGGGGCGGCGAGCCGGTGCATTTCGTGGCGAACATCCGTCGCTACTACGACATCCTCACCTGGGTGACCCAGCCGCAGCTTGAAGGCGATCAGGTGGCCGAGGGCAATCTGCATGTGCCGGGGATCGACAAGTCAAAACCGACTCAAGAGCCTGCCCCGCTCTAACCAACAGCATAAATCCAATGTGGGAGCGGGCTTGCTCGCGAATGCGGAGTGTCAGTCGACATGTTCTTTGACTGATACACCGCATTCGCGAGCAAGCCC
>NZ_JAJSLU010000004.1:75729-87028 GCF_023063025.1 Pseudomonas sp. YL2
GGGGGGCGCGGGGGGGCGGGGGGAATGCGCAGGGGCCGGGTACCGCCACGCAAACCCCGACTCGAGGCCCTGCCCCCCTCCCACATTGGGTTCTGGGGTGTTGCTTAGGGCTTGGCGGCAGCCAAGATCAGCGCCTTCATCTCGGACACTGCAGACTTGAACCCGACGAACAACGCATGCGCCACCAGCGCATGGCCGATGTTCAATTCGTTGATGCCTTTGATCGCCGCCACGGCTTCGACGTTGTGATAATGCAGGCCATGCCCGGCGTTGACGATCAGGCCCTGCGCCAGACCAAACGCTACGCCGTCGGCCACACGCTTCAATTCTTCAGCAACTTCAGTCGGGGTTTCGGCATCAGCGTAACGCCCGGTGTGCAGTTCGATGGCCGGCGCACCGACGCGCTTCGACGCAGCGATCTGGCGCTCGTCAGCATCAATGAACAGCGACACCTCGCTGCCGATCTTCGACAGGCGCTCGACCGCTGCCCTGATGCGTTCTTCCTGCCCCGCTACATCCAGACCGCCTTCAGTGGTGAGTTCCTGACGGGTTTCCGGGACGAGGCAGATGTGCGCCGGACGGATGCGCTCGGCGAACGCCATCATTTCTTCGGTGACGCCCATTTCGAAATTCATGCGGGTCTGCAGCACATCCTTGAGCAGCAGCACGTCGCGCTCCTGAATGTGCCGGCGGTCTTCACGCAAGTGCACGGTGATGCCATCGGCGCCCGCCTCTTCCGCGTCCAGCGCTGCCTTGACCGGATCCGGGTAGCGTGTGCCACGGGCCTGACGCAGGGTGGCGACGTGGTCGATGTTCACGCCAAGAAGAATGCGATTGCTGGTGGTCACGGATGCGCTCCTGAAGGGAAAGATTCGGCGCACAGCATATCAGGGCTTGCGAAATAGCTCGCGGCTGACGAGGGGGCGACCGCCCAAGTGCACGGCCAGTGCCTGACGCATCAGACGCTTGGCGGCAGACAGTGCGCCGGGAGCGGTCCAGTCGGCTTCAGCCATGGCCAACAGTTCGGTGCCGTTGAACAGACCCGGCTGCAACAGAAACACCCGTTCAAGTCCGGCGTCCACTTGCAGACGATAGAGACCGTCCGGCGCGACCGGTTCGCTGTGGATATCGGTGTTCAGGGAGAAGCCGTAACCGAGATCGTCCAACAGGCGCCATTCGAAAGAACGCAGTAGCGGCTCCAACGGGCGACCCTCGGCCAGGGCCAGCAGTGTTGCAGCGTAATGGTCGAACACCGCCGGGTGCGGGTCTTCGGCAGGCAGCAGGCGGATCAGCAGCTCATTGAGATAGAGGCCACTGAACAGCGCCTCACCGACCATCCAGGTCGCGTTGCCGGCACTTTCCATGCGCCCGACGTTCTTCAATTCACCCTTGCCACGAAACTCGACTTCCAGTGGCACAAACGGTCGCGCCAGTGTCCCGGCCTTGCCCCGCGCACTGCGCAACACCGCCCGCAGCCGCCCTTGCGGCGTAAGGAAGTCGACCAGCGCGCTGGTTTCGCGGTAAGCGCGCGAATGCAGAACGTAGGCGAGCTGGGCGGGAGGTGGGGTTTGCGACATGGAGTTCTCGATGAAGAAACGCGGTTTTACTCACAACCCAAAACTACTGTGGGAGCGGGCTTGCTCGCGAAAGCGGTGAATCAGTCAAAGTATAGGTCGACTGACACTGCGCATTCGCGAGCAAGCCCGCTCCCACAGGGAGTTCTCCGGTGTCTCGGAAAACCGGTGATTACAGGTCGCCGTAACCCAGCGAACGCAGTGCACGCTCGTCGTCGGACCAGCCGCCCTTCACCTTGACCCACAGGTTGAGCATGATCTTGGAGTCGAACAGCAGCTCCATGTCCTTGCGCGCCTCGGTGCCGATGCGCTTGATGCGCTCGCCCTTGTCGCCAATGATGATTTTCTTCTGGCCGTCACGCTCGACGAGGATCAGCGCGTGGATGTGCAGGGTCTTGCCCTGCTGCTTGAACTCTTCGATCTCGACGGTGATCTGGTACGGCAGCTCGGCGCCCATCTGGCGCATGATTTTCTCGCGCACCAGTTCGGCGGCGAGGAAACGGCTGCTGCGGTCGGTGATCTGGTCTTCCGGGAAGAAGTGATCGTTCTCCGGCAGGTGATCGGCGATGACCTTTTCCAGCGCGTCGAGGTTGTGCCCGTGTTGCGCGGAAATCGGGATGATCTGTGCGTTCGGCAGCTGTTCCTGCAACCACGACAGGTGCGGCATCAGCTCGGCCTTGTCTTCGATGCGGTCGGTCTTGTTCAGTGCGACGATCAGCGGCCCGGTCACGTACTGCACGCGCTCCAGCACCATCTGGTCCTCTTCGGTCCACTTGGTGCGATCAACCACGAAGATCACCACGTCGACATCTTTCAACGCCGCCGAAGCGGTTTTGTTCATGTAGCGGTTCAGGGCCTTTTCGCCACCCTTGTGCATGCCGGGGGTGTCGACGTAGATCGCCTGCACGTCACCCTCGGTCTTGATCCCGAGCATGTTGTGACGGGTGGTCTGCGGCTTGCGCGAGGTGATCGCGAGCTTCTGGCCGAGGATGTGGTTGAGCAACGTCGACTTGCCGACGTTGGGACGGCCGACGATGGCAACGTAGCCACAGCGAATTGCTTTTGTATCAGTCATTGCCATTCTCCACGCCCAGGGCAATCAGTGCTGCGGCGGCCGCTACCTGTTCGGCAATACGACGGCTCACACCCTGACCTCGGCTTTTTTCATTCAATAAGACCACTTCGCACTCGACGAAGAAGGTACGGCAGTGCGGCTCACCCTGGATGTCCACCACTTCGTAGCGTGGCAGTTCGCAACCGCGCGATTGCAGGTGTTCCTGCAGACGGGTCTTGGGATCCTTGTTGGTGTCGACCAGCGTCAGGCCTTCGAACTCACCGGCCAGCCAGGCCAGTACGCGCTCGCGAGCGACGTCCATGCCGGCATCCAGGTAGATCGCGCCGATCAACGCTTCGAGGGCATCGGCCAGAATCGATTCGCGACGGAAGCCACCGCTTTTCAGTTCGCCCGAGCCCAGACGCAGGTAGTCGCCCAAGTCGAAACCACGGGCCAGCACCGCCAGTGTCTCACCCTTCACCAAACGTGCGCGCAAACGCGACAACTGGCCTTCGCGGGCCAGCGGGAAGCGATCGAACAGCGCCTCGCCAGCGACGAAGTTGAGGATGGCATCGCCGAGGAATTCCAGGCGTTCGTTATTACGCCCGGCAAAGCTGCGGTGCGTGAGGGCCAGCAGCATCAGCTCCTGATCCTTGAAGGTATAACCGAGCTGGCGCTCGAGACGGCTTAGAGAAACGCTCACGGTTTACCCACGCTGAGTTCGTGGCTGGATTCCACTGCCATCGCCGGGGTACGGCGCAGGCCTGGGACAATTAACGCTGTGTTCAAAAATGACGTCCTGAATATCGTGGCTTCATGCCCTGGTGCCGATTTGTGTCGACTCCAGAAATGCATTCGGCGCTGTGGTCAACAGCGCCGTGATTGATTACTTGATCAGGCCAACCCGCGAGAAATTCGGCAGGTGGCTGAGTTTCGGTTCCGGCCAGCTCATCCAGACAGCGAAGGCTTTGCCGACGATATTCTGGTCGGGAACCATGCCCAGCAGGTCCTTGGGAATGTTCGGGTCATCCCAGTAGCGACTGTCGTTGGAGTTGTCGCGGTTGTCGCCCATCATGAAGTAGTGCCCGGCCGGCACGGTCCAGGTATGGTCCGGCGTAGCGCGGTAGCGGCTCATTTCCTTGCGGATCAGGTGCTCGGCAGCGCCGAGTTTTTCCTTGTAGAGTTCCGCGCTGCCCAGCGTGCCCGGCTCGGAGCCGACCAGTTGCTCGGCAATCGACTCGCCATTGACCAACAGACGCTTGTCGGCGGTGTAACGCACCGTGTCGCCCGGCAGGCCGACTACACGCTTGATGTAGTTGACGTTCGGGTCGCTCGGGTAGCGGAACACCATCACATCACCACGCTGCGGATCACCGACTTCGATGATTTTCTTGTCGATCACCGGCAGGCGGATCCCGTAAGAAAACTTGTTCACCAGAATGAAGTCGCCCACGTCCAGGGTCGGTTTCATCGAGCCGGACGGAATCTGGAACGGTTCCACCAGGAACGAACGCAGCACCAGCACGATGAACAGCACCGGAAAGAACGACTTGCCGTATTCGACCAGCAACGGCTCTTTGTTCAGCTTCTCGACCACCACGGGCTCGGGCTGGCTGACACTGCCTTGATAAGAGGCAATGGCAGCACGCCGACGCGGCGCCAGGAACAGCAGATCGAGCAACGCCAACAGGCCGCAGACGAACACGGCGATGACCAGCAACAGCGGGAAATTTAGTGACATAGGACCTGACTATTCCAACCTGAGCACGGCAAGGAAGGCTTCTTGTGGAATTTCCACGTTGCCGACCTGCTTCATGCGTTTCTTACCGGCCTTTTGCTTTTCAAGCAGCTTTTTCTTACGGCTTACGTCACCGCCGTAGCATTTGGCCAATACGTTCTTTCTGAGTGCCTTGACGGTTGTCCGGGCAACGATCTGACCGCCAATGGCCGCCTGGATCGCCACGTCGAACATCTGACGAGGAATCAGTTCTTTCATCTTCTCGGTCAACTGGCGACCTTTGAAGTGCGAATTGTCACGGTGCACGATCAACGCCAGGGCGTCGACCTTGTCACCGTTGATCAGCACGTCCAGTTTCACCAGATTAGCCGATTGGTAACGATCGAAATGGTAATCCAGCGAAGCATAGCCGCGGCTGGTGGATTTGAGGCGGTCGAAGAAATCCAGGACCACTTCGTTCATCGGCAGGTCGTAGGTCACCTGGACCTGATTGCCGAGGAACAGCATGTCGACCTGTACGCCGCGTTTCTCGATGCACAGGGTGATGACGTTACCCAGGTGCTCCTGCGGAACCAGGATGTTGGCCCGCACGATTGGCTCGCGCATGTCTTCGATGGCCGACACATCCGGAAGCTTGGATGGGTTGTCGACGTAAATCGTTTCACCGGTTTTCAGTACCAGCTCGAAAATTACCGTTGGCGCGGTGGTGATCAGGTCCAGGTCGTATTCGCGCTCGAGGCGCTCCTGGATGATCTCCATGTGCAGCATGCCGAGGAACCCGCAACGGAAGCCGAAGCCCAGTGCGTCGGAGCTTTCCGGGGTGTACTGCAGCGACGAGTCGTTCAGGGTCAGTTTCTGCAGCGCTTCGCGGAAGTCCTCGAAGTCGTCGGAGCTGACCGGGAACAGACCGGCGTAAACCTGTGGCTGGATGCGTTTGAAACCGGGCAGAACCGGGACATCCGGGGTCGAGCTCAGGGTCAGGGTGTCACCGACCGGTGCACCGTGAATGTCCTTGATGCTGGCGATGATGAAGCCCACTTCGCCAGCCTTGAGGTCAGCGGTAGCGGTGTGCTTCGGGTTGAATACACCAACGCTGTCGACCAGGTGGATCTTGCCGGTGGATTTCACCAGGATCTTGTCACCCTTCTTCACGCGGCCATGACGCACGCGCACCAGGGAAACAACGCCCAGGTAGTTGTCGAACCAGGAATCGATGATCAACGCTTGCAGCGGATCTTCGATGTTGCCGGTCGGCGCAGGAATCGTCGCGACCAGACGCTCGAGCACTTCGTCGACACCCAGGCCGGTCTTGGCGCTGCAGGTGACGGCGTCGGTGGCGTCGATGCCGATGATCTTCTCGATCTCGTCCTTGACGCGGTCCGGCTCGGCCTGTGGCAGGTCGATCTTGTTCAGCACCGGCATGACCTCGAGGCCCTGCTCGATGGCGGTGTAGCAGTTGGCCACGGACTGGGCTTCAACACCCTGACCGGCATCGACCACCAGCAACGCACCTTCACACGCGGCCAGGGAACGGCTGACTTCGTAGGTGAAGTCGACGTGACCCGGGGTGTCAATGAAGTTCAGTTGGTAGGTGACGCCATCTTTGGCTTTGTAATAGAGGGTAACGCTATGGGCCTTGATGGTGATCCCGCGTTCGCGCTCCAGATCCATGGAATCCAGTACCTGGGCTTCCATTTCACGCTCGGCCAGGCCACCGCACATCTGGATGAAACGGTCAGCCAGCGTCGACTTGCCATGGTCAATGTGGGCGATGATGGAGAAATTGCGGATATGACTCAAATCACTCACGGATCAACACTCAAAAAGGCTGCAGGCTTGGCCCGCCGAAAAATAGCCGGGAATTGTACCTGATACACGGCGCAAGCGTCACGTTCGCCTGTCACCCCGATTGCATACGAAAACGCCCCGATCTGTCGACCGAGGCGTTTTCGCGGTTAAAGCGCTGGCAACAACGCGGCCATCAGCCGGCCCGTCGCAGCAACCACACACCCGCCAGCGCACAGACCGTGGCCGGCACCAGCACCGCGAACAGCGGCGAGAAACCGAACACCAGGCTCGACGGGCCAAGCAGATCCTGGACGATGCGGAAGGTGAAGCCCACCAGCACGCCGGTGAACACTCGCTGACCGAGGGTGACCGAGCGCAACGGACCGAAGATGAAGGAGATCGCCATCAGCACCAGCGCGGCGGTGACCAGCGGCTGCAACACCTTGACCCAAAATGCCAGCCAATAGCGGCCATTGCTCAGGCCCTGATCCGCCAGATAGTGGATATAGCCCCACAGACCGGAAATCGACAGCGACTCAGGCGCCATCACCACCGTGTTGAGCAGTTGCGGGCTCAGCGACACGTCCCACTCCTCGCTCGGCGCATTCACCACTTCGGTGCTGCGCTCGTGGAACACCGTGGTGGTCACGTCGCTGAGCAGCCAGCGCTTGCCGTCGAACTCCGCACGCTTGGCGAAGCTGGAGCTGAGCAGGTGGCGCTCTTTGTCGAAGTGATAGCGGGTCACCCCATACAACAGGCCGTCGGGTTGCACGGCGTTGATATGGATGAATTCCTCACCCTGACGGTGCCACATGCCGTGCTTGGCGCTCTGCGCGTCGCCGCTGCCTTGCGCCAGCGAGCGATTGGCCTGGGCCATGCTTTCGGTGGCCGGCGCCACGTATTCGCCGATCAGTACGCCGGCCAGCATCAACACCAGCATTGGCTTCATGACGGCCCAGACGATGCGCCCGATGGACACACCCGCGGCACGCATGACCGTCAGTTCGCTGCTGCTGGCCAGACTGCCGAGGCCGATCAGACAGCCGATCAGCGCGGCCATCGGCAACATTTCGTACAGGCGACGCGGCGCGGTGAGCATGACGAAGCTCAGCACGTCAGCCAGTGTGTAGGTATCGCTGACGTCGCTCATCTCGTCGATGAAGGCAAACAGGGTCGCCAGACCCAGAATGATCGCCAGCACGGCGATGATCGCCACGAATACGCTGCTGCCGATGTAGCGGTCGAGTTTAACCACGGGCCACCTCCAGCGCTGCGCTGCGACGGCTGGCCAGCTTCAGGCGCAACGGCTCCCAGTACAGCAGGCCGAGACCGATGACCAGGAAGATCCCGTGCACCCACCACAGGCCAAGGGCCGGCGGGATCTTGCCTTTTTCGAGGGCGCCGCGGGCGGCAATCAGGATGGTCAGGTAAGCCATATAAAGAAGAATCGCCGGCAGCAGCTTCAGGAAACGGCCCTGACGCGGATTGACCCGCGACAGCGGCACCGCCATCAGGGTCACGATGAACACCAGCAACGGCAGGGAAATCCGCCATTGCAGTTCGGCCCTGGAACGCTCGTCGTTGGCGCCCAGCAGGGTCGAAGTCGGGATCGCGTCACGGTCGGTGACTTCGTCACTGGCATCGGGTTTTGGCAGCAATACGCCGTAGGTGTCGTATTTGATCGCGCGGTAATCGGCCTGACCCGGGCTGCCGTCATAGCGATAGCCGTTGTGCAGGATCAGGTAGCGGTTGCCGTCAGAGTGGATCTCCTGACGGCCCTTCTCGGCCACCAGCACGGAAATCCCGCGGTCCTTCTGATCCGAGCCGAGGTTTTTCTGCGAGATGAACACGCCACCGAGGTTGACGCGATCGTCGGTCAGGCTTTCGGTGTAGGTCACCCGAGTGCCGTCACGCAACGCCTGGAAACGGCCAGGTTCGAGGGTATCGAATTCGGTCAGGGCGTCCTGCTTGTTCAGCAGCAGCTGGAACTGGTTGGCGCCCTGCGGGGCCAGACTCAGGCTCAGCCACGCCACCACCAGTGCCACCAGCGTCGCCGGGAACAGGGTCATGCGCAGCAGACGCTGCTGACTCATGCCGGTGGCCGAGAGCACGGTCATTTCGCTTTCGAGGTACAACCGGCCGTAAGCCAGCAGGATCCCGAGAAACAGACCCAACGGCAGGATCAGTTGCATGAAACCCGGCAGACGGTAACCCATGATCAGGAACAGCGATCCCGGATCGAGTTGGCCCGCAGCGGCCTGGGCAAGGTATTTGATGAAGCGACCGCTCATGATGATGACCAGCAGCACGGCGCTGACGGCGCTCAGGGTCAACATCACTTCACGGGACAGATAACGGAAGACGATCAAACCAGACACTCCAGGGTTGTCAGGCTAAGGCGGCCAAACAAGCAAATGTTTCGAGCGACCCGCAAGGCAGAGCCGTCGAAAAAAGATGCGGCATTATCCTGTGATTGAGGGCGCCTGTCACTGCGCACACTCACCCAAGCGTAGATTCCGTTGAAGATCGCACAACCGAGGGTTGTCAGGCGCGGTGAGCGAGGTTCAAACTGCCGCCTTCGTCGCAGGCACAGACCTGCGCCTCTTCTATCTATAAGCAGGCGACTGCGGACACCGTCGAACGCCTGTGTGTTGACCATTCATTCAGGGATCCGGACATGGAACTGGTTGTAAAAAGCGTTAGCCCAGAAACGTTGAAAACCGCCACCCTGGTGGTTGCCGTCGGCGAAGGCCGCAAACTCGGCGTCGCTGCCAGACAGGTCGACGAGCTGAGCGGTGGCGCGATCAGCGCCGTGCTCAAGCGTGGCGATCTGGCCGGCAAGGTCGGTCAGAGCCTGCTGCTGCACAGCCTGCCGAACCTGAAAGCCGAGCGCGTGCTGCTGGTCGGCGTGGGCAAGGATGAAGAACTGGGCGACCGTCCGTTCCGTAAAATCGTGGCTGGCATCCTCAATACCCTGAAAGGTCTGGGTGGCAGCGATGCCGTGCTGGCCCTGGATGAAATCATCGTCAAGAACCGCGACAGCTACGGCAAGACCCGTCTGCTGGCGGAAACCCTGGTGGACGGCGAATACACCTTCGACCAGTTCAAGAGCCAGAAAGCCGAACCGCGCGCCCTGAAGAAAATCACCCTGCTGACCATCAAGGCTGCGCAGGCCGAAGTGCAGCGCGCCGTGAACCATGCCACCGCGATCGCCAACGGCATGGCCTTCACCCGTAATCTGGGCAACCTGCCGCCGAACATCTGCCACCCGACCTTCCTCGGCGAGCAAGCCAAGAACCTCGGCAAAGAGTTCAAGGATCTGAAAGTCGAAGTCCTCGACGAGAAGAAGATCAAATCCTTGGGCATGGGCTCGTTCTACGCCGTCGGCCAGGGCAGCGCCCAGCCGCCGCGCCTGATCGTCATGCAATACAACGGTGGCAAGAAGTCCGAGAAGCCTTACGCGCTGGTCGGCAAAGGCATCACCTTCGACACCGGCGGCATCAGCCTCAAGCCGGGCGCCGGCATGGACGAAATGAAGTACGACATGGGTGGCGCAGCTTCCGTGTTCGGTACCCTGCGTGCGGTGCTCGAGCTGAAGCTGCCGATCAACCTGGTGTGCATCCTCGCTTGCGCGGAAAACATGCCGAGCGGCAATGCTTCGCGTCCGGGCGACATCGTCACCACCATGAGCGGCCAGACCGTGGAAATCCTCAACACCGACGCCGAAGGCCGTCTGGTGCTGTGCGACGCCCTGACCTACTCCGAGCGTTTCAAGCCGCAGGCAGTGATCGACATCGCCACCCTGACCGGTGCCTGTGTGGTTGCACTGGGCGCCCACACTTCGGGCCTGCTGGGCAACAACGACGAACTGATCGAGCAACTGCTCAGCGCCGGCAAAGCTGCTGACGACCGCGCCTGGCAACTGCCGCTGTTCGACGAATACCAGGAACAACTGGACAGCCCGTTCGCCGACATCGCCAACATTGGCGGGCCGAAGGCCGGCACCATCACTGCCGCGTGCTTCCTGTCGCGCTTCACCAAGAACCTCAACTGGGCGCACCTGGACATCGCGGGCACCGCGTGGACCAGCGGCGGCAAGGACAAGGGCGCCACTGGCCGTCCGGTTCCGCTGCTGACCCAATACCTGCTGGACCGCGCCAAAGCCTGAAACCGATGAACCTGGGCGGCGTCACTTTGCGGTGACGCCGCTCAAGGCTCAGGGAACCGCAATGACCAAAGTCGACTTCTATATCCTGCCCAGCGCCGATCCTTCGGCTCGCCTGGACTTTGCCTGCAAGCTCACCGAGAAAGCCTGGCGCATGGGCCACCGCATCTACCTGCATTGCAGCGATGCTGCTCAGCGTGACGATCTCGATGCGCGCCTGTGGGCGTTCAAGGGCGAAACGTTCGTGCCGCACGGCCCTGCCGAAAGCGAACCGGACGGTTTGATCGTGCTGGGACTGGGCGCTGACTGCGGCGCGCATCAGGATCTGCTGGTCAACCTCGACCTGAAAGTCCCGGCCTTCGCCAGCCAATTCGCCCGCGTGGCGGAAGTGGTGGTGGAAGATCCGACGATTCGCGCGGCGGCACGGGAGAGTTTCCGTTTCTACCGCGAACAGGGCTATCCTCTGCAAGATCACCGTTTACAGCGACTCTGAGTACGCCGATGGACACTCCAAAACCGCTGCAAAAGCCTGCACACCTGTTGGACGATCTCGAATCGATCCGCCAGTTGCTCGGCGATGACAACCTGCAACCGCCCTTGCTGACCGACACGGTCGAGGACGGCGAACAGGAACAGATTCCGATGTTGTTCGAGGCCGTCGACACCGCGCCGCCGACCATCGAACCGCCACCTGCTCCGGCCCCGGCACCTGCTGCCGCACCTGTGGATAAAGGCCCGGACGCCCTGCTGCACCTCGATAGCGAACTGCGCGCCGCCGCGCAATTGATCATGCAGGACGTGATCGACGACTTCGCACCGCACATCGAAACCGAAATCAAACGCCGCCTCGAGGCGCGGATGGAACGGCTTTTGAGCCAATACGAATAACCACAAATCCCCTGTGGGAGCGGGCTTGCTCGCGAATGCGGTATGTCAGGCACCATCATCGCTGGCTGACACACCGCATTCGCGAGCAAGCC
>NZ_JAJSLU010000004.1:87038-107627 GCF_023063025.1 Pseudomonas sp. YL2
GGGGCTCCCCCGGGGCGGCGGTTGCCGCACCCCCTCCGTGCCGTCCCCCCCCACCCCTCTCGCTCGGCACCCCCCTCCCACATTTGAACCGCGCACTACCTCCCCCGCTCGCCCTCGGCCCCATGCCCCGCTATACTTCCCGGCTTTTCCTGAATAAATGCCAATAGGGTCCCGCCGCGCATGGATAAGACCTACCAGCCGCACGCCATTGAAACTTCCTGGTACAACACCTGGGAGTCCGAGAACTATTTCGCACCGCAAGGCGCGGGCGATTCCTACACCATCATGATCCCGCCGCCGAACGTCACCGGCAGCCTGCACATGGGTCACGGTTTCAACAACGCGATCATGGACGCCCTGATCCGTTTCCGCCGCATGCAGGGTCGCAACACCCTGTGGCAGCCGGGCACCGACCACGCCGGTATCGCCACGCAGATGCTGGTGGAGCGTCAACTGGAAGCCACCGGCCAGAACCGCCACGACCTGGGCCGCGAGAAATTCCTCGAGAAAGTCTGGGAGTGGAAGGATCAGTCCGGCGGCAACATCAGCCGTCAGATCCGCCGCCTCGGTTCGTCCGTGGACTGGAGCCGCGAGCGCTTCACCATGGACGACGGTCTCTCGGAAGCGGTTAAAGAAGCCTTCGTACGCCTGCACGAAGACGGCCTGATCTACCGCGGCAAGCGTCTGGTCAACTGGGACACCAAGTTGCACACGGCGATTTCCGACCTCGAAGTGGAAAACCACGACGAGAAAGGTTTCCTGTGGAACCTCAAGTACCCGCTGGCTGACGGCGCGAAAACCGCTGAAGGCAACGATTTCCTGATCGTCGCGACCACCCGTCCGGAAACCATGCTCGGCGACTCCGCCGTCGCGGTTAACCCGAACGATGAGCGCTACAAAGCCCTGATTGGCAAATTTGTCGAGCTGCCACTGGTTGGCCGCCGCATCCCGATCATCGCCGACGATTACTGCGATCCAGAATTCGGCACCGGCTGCGTGAAGATCACCCCGGCCCACGATTTCAACGACTACGAAGTCGGCAAGCGCCACAACCTGCCACTGCTGAACATCTTCGACAAGAACGCCAACGTGCTGCCCGCCGCCCAGGTGTTCAACCTCGACGGCACGTTGAATGACAGCATCGATGGCAAGATCCCGGCCGAGTATGCCGGTCTCGAGCGTTTCGAAGCGCGCAAGCAGATCGTCGCTGCGTTCGACGCCGCCGGCCTGCTGGTCAGCGTCGACGATCACAACCTGAAAGTGCCGAAAGGCGACCGCTCCGGTACCGTCATCGAGCCGTGGCTGACCGACCAGTGGTACGTGTCGACCAAGCCTCTGGCTGAACCGGCGATTGCAGCCGTTGAAGACGGCCGTATCCAGTTCGTGCCAAAACAGTACGAAAACATGTACTTCTCGTGGATGCGCGACATCCAGGACTGGTGCATCAGCCGTCAGCTGTGGTGGGGCCACCGGATTCCGGCCTGGTACGACGAGTCGGGCAAGGTCTACGTCGGTCGCGACGAAGCCGAAGTGCGTGCCAAGCACAACCTCGGCCCGGACGTTGCACTGCAACAGGACAACGACGTGCTCGACACTTGGTTCAGCTCGGGTCTGTGGACGTTCTCCACCCTCGGCTGGCCGGAACAAACCGAGTTCCTGAAAAAATTCCACTCCACCGACGTGCTGGTCACCGGTTTCGACATCATTTTCTTCTGGGTTGCCCGGATGATCATGCTGACGATGCACCTGATCAAGAACGAGGACGGCACTCCGCAAGTACCGTTCAAGACCGTTTACGTGCACGGCCTGGTGCGTGATGGCCAGGGCCAGAAGATGTCCAAGTCCAAGGGCAACGTCCTGGACCCGCTGGACATCATCGACGGTATCGAGCTGGAAGCCCTGGTGCAGAAACGCACCTCCGGCATGATGCAGCCGAAACTGGCGAAGAAGATCGAGAAGCAGACCCGCGACGAGTTCGCCGACGGCATCGCCAGCTACGGCACCGACGCCCTGCGCTTCACCTTCTGCTCGCTGGCGTCCACCGGTCGCGACATCAAGTTCGACATGGGCCGCGTCGAAGGCTATCGCAACTTCTGCAACAAGATCTGGAACGCCGCGCGTTATGTTCTGGACAAGGGCGAAGACTGCGGCCAGAACGGCGAAGCCTACGAGCTGTCGCTGGCGGATCGCTGGATCATCTCGCAACTGCAGCGCACCGAAGCCGAAGTGACCCGTCAACTGGATCAGTTCCGTTTCGACCTCGCCGCGCAAGCGCTGTACGAGTTCATCTGGAACCAGTACTGCGACTGGTACCTGGAACTGTCCAAGCCAGTGCTGTGGGACGAAAACGCTCCGGTCGAGCGTCAGCGCGGCACCCGTCGCACCCTGGTGCGCGTACTGGAAGTGGCGCTGCGTCTGGCGCACCCGTTCATGCCGTTCATCACCGAAGAAATCTGGCAGCGCATCGCGCCGCTGGCCGGCATTCAGGGCAAGACGATCATGCTGCAACCGTGGCCGGTCGCCAATGAAGAGCGCATCGATCCGGCCGCCGAGGACGACATCGAGTGGCTCAAAGGCCTGATGCTCGGCACGCGTAACATCCGTGGCGAAATGAACATCGGCCCGGGCAAACCGCTACCGATCTACCTGAAAAACGTCAGCGCTGAAGACCAGCGTCGTCTGACCGAGAACGAAGCGCTGCTGAAGAAGCTGGCGCGTCTGGAATCGATCACCGTACTCGCCGCCGGCGAAGAGGCGCCGCTGTCCGCCACCGCACTGGTGGGCGAGATGGAAGTGCTGGTGCCGATGGCCGGTCTGATCGACAAGGGCGCCGAACTGGCACGTCTGGACAAGGAAATCCTGCGTCTGCAGGGCGAAGTCCAGCGGGTTGGTGGCAAGTTGTCCAACGCCGGTTTCGTCGACAAGGCCCCGGCCGAAGTCATCGAGAAGGAACGCGCCAAACTGGCCGAGGCTGAACAGGCCCTGGGCAAACTGGCCGAGCAGCACGCGCGGATTTCCAGCCTGTAAGGGCAAGCCGCAATGAAAAAGGGAGGCCCGCAAAGGCCTCCCTTTTTTATTCAAGAATCGCTACAAATCCCCTGTGGGAGCGGGCTTGCTCGCGAAGGCGGTGTGTCATTCAACCTATGTGTTGGTGGACACACCACTTTCGCGAGCAAGCCCGCTCCCACAGTTTGAACGGTGTTGCCTTTAGATGTGGGACAATACCCGCCACTTTCAGCCATACCCGAATCGATCACACCCATGAACGCCCCCCGCACACCCAAACCTGCGCGCAAGAAGCCTGATGCCGCGACCCCGGCCAAAGCCGTCGAGCCGCGTGAAAAGGCCAGCCTGCATCCGCGCAATCGCCACCAGGGTCGCTACGACTTCCCGGCGCTGATCAAGACCACGCCGGAACTGGCGAAATTCGTGATCACCAACCCGTACGGCAAGGAAAGCATCGACTTCGCCAGCCCCGACGCGGTGCGCGTGTTCAACCGGGCGCTGCTCAAGGCGTTCTATGGCATCGAGCATTGGGACATTCCGGCGGACTATCTGTGCCCACCGGTCCCGGGCCGGGCCGATTACGTGCACTTCCTCGCCGACCTGCTGGCCAGCATGAACGACGGCAAGGTTCCGCGCGGTGCGATCGTCAACGTGCTGGATATCGGCATGGGCGCCAACTGCGTTTACCCGCTGATTGGTAACAGCGAATACCGCTGGCACTTCCTCGGTTCGGAAATCGATCCGACCGCAGTGGCTGCCGCGAAGGCCATCGTCCAGTCCAACGGGCTGAACAAGGTGATCCAGCTGCGCCAGCAGGAAAACCGCAAGCACATCCTGATTGGTCTGCTGGAGCCGGGCGAGCGCTTTGACCTGACCATGTGCAACCCGCCGTTCCACGCCTCGATGGAAGAGGCGACCAAGGGCAGCGAGCGCAAATGGCGCGCACTGGGCAAAGCCGATCCAAAACGCAAGCTGCCAGTGCTGAACTTCGGTGGGCAGTCCGCCGAACTGTGGTGTGAGGGCGGTGAAGCGCGTTTCGTGACCCAACTGATCGCCGAGAGCGCGCACTTCCAGCACAAGGTGCTGTGGTTCAGCACGCTGGTGTCGAAAGCCTCGAACCTGCCCGCCATCGAAAGCGCGCTGAAGAAGGCCGGCGTGCTGGAAAGCAAGGTGGTGGAGATGTCGCAAGGGCAGAAGCAGAGCCGCTTCGTGGCGTGGACCTTCCAGACCAAGTCCGAGCAGCAGATCTGGCGGCGCGAGCGCTGGGTTCGCTGACACTGAGCTACTTGTGGGAGCGGGCTTGCTCGCGAAAGCGGTATATCAGCCGACATCAGGGTGACTGACACACCGCTATCGCGAGCAGGCTCACTCCTACAAAGGTTCGAGGTGCATCGCTAAATCGCAGACACAAAAAAACCGTGCCCGGATCACTCCGGTGCACGGTTTTTTATCGCTGCGTCTTACTTGTTCACAGCGTCGGTCAGGCCTTTGGCCACAACCAGCTTGATCACTTTCTTGGCAGGGATTTCGATGGCAGCGCCAGTCGAAGGGTTACGGCCAGTGCGGGCAGGACGCTCGGTCACTTTCAGCTTGCCGATACCTGGCAAGGTGATTTCGCCGCCGTTTTCCAGCTGATCGGCAACGATTTGGCCCAGTTGGTCCAGAGCGTTACGCGCGGTGGTTTTCGGCGCGTCGATAGCTTCAGCGATGTCGGCGATCAGTTGGTCTTTAGTAAGAGCCATGTAGTGTTCCTTCCCTATCAAATTCATATGGATTGCAGAGTGCAGTGTCAGCCATCGAGCCCGATCTTCTGGATCTGGCACCCTCGGCGATAACCACGACGAGTCGGGTTATAGATGCCGAAATCAGGGTTTGGTTCGACCTGACAAATGCTGATTGCACGCTTAACGCAGTGACTTCGCGTAAGACCGGGCAAAACTAGCACAGAGACGGGGAAATATCCGCCTCTAGCTACCCATTTGGTCAGCTTTATTGCTCTAAATCGGTAAAAAACTGCATAAGGGCACCCACCCGCCCTGGATTTGCCCTTCACCCCGCGCCAAAACCAGTGGTTGCGGTACACTGGGCGCTTTTTCGGGGGAGCCTGCCCTCCTCCCTTCCACCAGCCGAGAAGCCCATGCCGATCCGTCATTGCATCGTCCACCTGATCGACAAAAAACCCGACGGCACGCCCGCAGTTCTGCACGCCCGTGACTCTGAACTGGCTGAGTCCGCGGCCATCGAGAACATGCTCGCCGACCTCAACGAGAGCTACAACGCCAAACAGGGCAAAGCCTGGGGCCTGTTCCATCCGGAATCCGGTGCGTTCCCGTTCAGCGGCTGGCTGAAGGAATACATGGAAGGCGGCAAGGACTTCGCCGCGTTCAGCAAGGTTGCGGTCGAGCACCTGCAAAAGCTGATGGAAGAGTCGAACCTGTCGGTCGGCGGCCACGTGCTGTTCGCCCACTATCAGCAAGGCATGACCGACTACCTGGCGATCGCCCTGCTGCACCACAGTGAAGGCGTGGCGGTGACCGATGAGCTGGACGTGACGCCGTCGCGTCACCTCGACCTCGGCCAATTGCACCTGGCGGCGCGGATCAACGTCTCCGAGTGGCAGAACAACAAGCAGTCCAAGCAGTACATCTCGTTCATCAAGGGCAAGAACGGCAAGAAGGTTTCGGAATACTTCCGCGACTTCATCGGTTGCCAGGAAGGCGTCGATGGCCCGGGCGAGACGCGCACGCTGCTCAAGGCCTTCAGCGACTTCGTCGAGAGCGAAGACTTGCCGGAAGACTCCGCCCGCGAGAAAACCAAGACCCTGGTCGATTACGCCAGCAGCCAGGCCAAGCTCGGCGAGCCGATGGGCCTGGAAGAGCTGTCGGAGCTGATCGATGAAGAACGCCCGAAAGCCTTTTACGACCACATCCGCAACAAGGACTACGGCCTGTCGCCGGAGATTCCCGCGGACAAACGCACCCTCAACCAGTTCCGCCGCTTCACCGGCCGCGCCGAAGGCCTGTCGATCAGCTTTGAAGCGCACCTGCTGGGCTCGAAGATCGAGTACGACGAAGAGGCTGGCACCCTAATCATCAAGGGCCTGCCGACCTCGCTCACTGATCAGCTCAAGCGCCGCAACTGATGCTCGGCAATGTACTGAAGAAGGTCGCGCTGGTTCTGCTGGTGGTGGTGATCTATCAGAACTGGGGCAAGATCGAGCGGGTGTTCAAGCCGTCGCAAATGGTCTCTGAACAGGTTCGCGCCAACGCCCATGTCGTGCTGTATGCCACCGACTGGTGCGGCTACTGCAAGCAGACCAAACGCTTTCTCGACAGCAAGGGGATTCCTTTCAGGGAATTCGATATCGAGAAGGACGCCGAGGCGCGCAAGGCGTATGAGGCGCTGGGTGGGCGCGGGATTCCGCTGATCGACGTGAATGGCACGTTGATTCGCGGGTTTGACCCGGACGAAATTCTCGCTGCCCTGAAATAACAACTGTGGGAGCGGGCTTGCTCGCGAAAGCGGTGTGCCAGTCAATAATGATCGCGACTGATTCACCGCATTCGCGAGCAAGCCCGCTCCCACAGGTTTTGTATCTGACTTGCGAGATCAGCGAGCTTCGATGCGGAAACCAAAGCGCGGGAAGTGCACATGCACCACGCCGCCACGCGGGTCTTCGCGGCGCAGGATCAGCTCTTCGCGGCCGGCAAACAGCAACTCGCCCACCACCGGATCCACCCCGTAGTCTGTCGCGGCAATCACCACTTGCCGCCCGGCCTTGAAGCCGTTCGGATCGACAAACTGCTCATCCGGCAGCGCCGCCGGCGTCGAACTGCGCGCGACTTCCAGCGCCTCCTCGGCAGTCATCTCACTCGCGGCACCATGACCAAAGCCCAGTACACGCCCCAGCCAGGCAGTCACGGCCGGATATTCATCGACCAACGGCGCAGTGACATGCGTCGCCTTGAGGAACCACAGCGGATGCGCCAGGGCGAAGTCGGCAATCGACGGCTCACCGAACAGGAAGTCGCCCTGCTCGCGCTGCAACTGCTGCTCCAGCCGCGCCATGATCGTTGGCCATTGATGCTTGGCCTGTTCGGCCGACAGTCGCGTGGCGCTGCCGCCACTGAACAGCCCGGCACGGTCAGCGATAAACGCCTTGATCGCTTCCGGCGGCAACTTGCCGAAGCGCACCGCGACCGATTCCGGCTGGAACACCAGGCTGACCGCATGCTGGAACACCACCGAATCGGCCCAAGCGGCGAAGCTGGCGCTGGTCATTTCCTGGCCTTCCGGGAAAAACGCTGGCAGGGCTTTTTCCTGCTCCAGACGACGAGCAATCAACGATGTGTCGCAATAGATGTCGGCGCCGATCTGCAACACCGGGGTCTTGCGGTAGCCGCCAGTGAGCGCAGTCAGATCCGGCTTGGGCATCACCGGCGAAATGTGCACCGAGCGCCACGACAAGCCTTTGAAGCCCAACAGCAGACGAGCCTTTTCGGCAAATGGAGAGGTCGGGTAATGATGCAGAATCAACTCGGACATGCTCGGCTCCGCCGCACAGAAAGTGAGTCCGCAGCTTAGCGTGCATTTGATTAGCAGCCTACAGATCTGCCTGATGGGAACCAATCAGTCAGATTGATAAGACGCGACCAGGCATTCCTTGGCGCTCTTGCGCAGCTTTTTGATCAGCCGTTCCTGGCGCAGCGCGTCGCTCTTGTCACGGCAACGTTCGGTGTAGACCAGCGCCATCGCCGGGCTGGACAGGAAGAAGCGCGCGCCCTTGCCGCTCTGATGCTTGGCGAAGCGGCGCACCGGGTCGTCGCTGATCCCGCAGTACAGCGAACCGTTGGCCGCGCGCACGAGGTAGACGAACCAGGACTTGCTCGCTGGCTCGACGACTTCAACCGGTTTTTCGCTGAGGCTGGTCACTTCGGGATCTGAATGTGTAGGAAACAGGCCGCGATCTTATCAGCGAGTAGCCTGAAATGCCTTCAGACCTTTCAGCGCCTGCGCCCGGACCGCGTTGCGCACCAGCGGAGTCCAGCCGAGCAGCAGGCCTTTGAAGCCCAACGCCTGCCGCGACCAGCGCCACAGGTCGAAGTGATCGTGGTGCTCGCAGATCTTGCCGTCGCGAAAGACGAAGCGCGCCTGGATATCGTTGATTACCACGTTGCCGGTCTGGCTGAACAGGTAAGTCGCCACCCAGTGCGCGCCGCCGCTGCGCTCGTCGGCGCGGACATTGTCGAAGGTCAGGGAGAAGTCCTTGGCGCGGGTGGTGAGCATGCGCCACATGTCGCCGGCATCGCGCCCGCGCAGTTCACCGAAGGCCGGATCGCTGAACACCACATCGTCGGTATAGCAGGCGGCCATGGCCTCAGCGTCGAGGCGCTGGAAGGCCTGGTAGAAGCGGGTGATCAGGGCGGCGTGGGCTTCGCTCATGGGCAAACTCCGGGAAATGGACAGATTGCCAGCACGATAAGCTGCAAATCGCAGAAACACTATCGGCATTCGTGCACCGAATATCAGCAACACACAGAACCACTGTAGGAGTGAGCCTGCTCGCGATAGCGGTGTATCAGTCAGCGCAATGTTGACCGACACATCGTTATCGCGAGCAGGCTCACTCCTACAAGTTGAACCGTGTCAGATCTTTTCGCTTTGCACTTGCACGTACAGCGCCCGGCCGGCACCCAGCCCGGCAATGATCGCACCGGTGCCAATGATGCCGAAGATCCAGCCCACCGCATTCCAGCCGCCGGTCCAGTCATGCACCACGCCGACCGCGAACGGTCCCATCGACGCCAAGGTGTAGCCGAAGCCCTGGGACATGCTCGACAGGTTCGCCGCCACATGCGAATCCCGCGAGCGCAGCACGATCAGGGTCAGCGCCAGACTGAACGTACCGCCCTGCCCCAGCCCCAGCAGAATCGCCCAGCCCCAGAGCCCTTCAATCGGCGCATACAGGCAACCGAACAGACCACCGAGGGTCAGCGCCATCACCACCACGATCGCCAGTCGCTGGTCCTTGCCCCGGGTCGCCAGCCACGGCGCAGCCAGCGAACTGGCGAGCTGGATGATCACCGAACCGGACAGCACCAGGCCGGCCTGGGTCGGAGTCAGGCCACGACCGATCAGGATCGACGGCAACCAGCCGAACACGATGTACGCCAGCGACGATTGCAGGCCCATGTACAAGGTCACTTGCCACGCCAGCGGATCGCGCAGCAGACCTTTCACCCGATAGGCGACGTTGTGCGCGCCGTGTTTCTGCCCGACTTGCGGCAGCCAGAACAGCGCCGCCATCAGCGCCGGGATCACCCAGAAACCCAGGCCCAGCGCCCAGCTGTGGTCGAAGTGTTCGCTCAATGGCACGGTGGAACCCGCTGCCATTGCCGCGCCCAGGCACAGGGCCATGGTGTAGACGCCGGTCATGGTCCCGGCGTGTTTGGCGAAGTCGCGTTTGACGATGCCCGGCAGCAGCACGCCGATAATGCCGATGCTCGCACCGCCAAGCACGCTGCCTGCAAACAGCCCGATCTCACCGAAGTTGCTGCGCACAATGATCCCGGCGGCCAGGGTCAGCAGTATCCCCAGTACCACCCGTTCGGCGCCGAAACGCCGCGCCAGAATCGGCGCCAGCGGCGCGAACAGTCCCAGGCACAACACCGGCAACGTGGTCAGCAAACCGGCCTGAGCCGCAGACAGGCCAAGGCTTTTCGACACTTCGCTGAGCAGCGGCGCCATGCTCGACAGCGCCGGGCGCAGGTTCAGCGCCACCAGAATCAGTCCCAGCAACAACAGCCACGGCCGGCGCACCAGCGGATGGCTTTGCTGCACTTGTTCGTCGTCAGCCTCGGCGTCGATCAGCAGCTCCTCGAGCTCCGCCGTGCGCTTGGGGGTTGAAAAGTTTTTCTCGCTTTCAAGGTTCATTGATCAACTGTCTCGATATGGCTTTGGCCCGTTCCGGGTCGCGTTGTTCGACGGCATCGAGCAACTCGATGTGCAGGTCGAACACTTCCTGACGGCGCGGGACGATGTTCAGCGTCTGGCGCAATTGCGCGCCGACGATGCTGGAGAAATAGCGATACAACTCGCTGAGGGTCGGGTTGTGCGCGGCGTCCACCAGACGGCGGTGGAACACCAGATCGCAGGCAATGTAAGTATCGAGATCGCCATGGTAGTGGCTGCCGCTGGTGCCGAGCGCTTCGCGCAGCGCGAGCAGGTCTTCATCGGTGCGACGCAGCGCGGCCAGGCCAATCGCCTCAACTTCGAGGATGTGCCGGGTCTCGCGCGCCTGCTCCAGCGAGCAACGGGACAACGCCTTGAGCGTGTCCATCGGATCGACCACTGCGCGCAGATAACTGCCGTCGCCCTGCCGGATTTCGATCAACCCGGAAAACGCCAGCACGCGCATGGCCTCGCGCACAGTGTTGCGGCTGATGCCCAGCTCGGCGCACAGCTCAGGCTCGGTCGGCAGCCGTTCGCCGACCTGCCACACGCCATCGGTAATGCGCTGACGCAATTGATCCAGGGCCTGATCGACCAGGGATCGCTTGATCAAAGGTGAGATGTCTGTCATGAAATTCGCCCTTTCATCCAATCATAGGATGAATTTTTTGACATGGTAGTCAGCTGAAGTGCCGCACACAACCCCAACCGAGACATCAGTCCTACCCGACGAGTTGTAAAAACCGCTGACAGGCGAAGTGATTTCCCACAGTCCGCAGTAATACTGCCGACATCACTTGCAGACGCTGGACTGCAGACTCTGGAAATTGATCCAGGGGCGTTTTGCCCCGTCTTTATCCAAAGGAAGATGCAACGTTCATGGTAGAAGTCAATTTTGGCAAGCGGCACGACCGCCCTTTTGTTCTGCAGAAAAATCGCCGATTGCTGGCAATCCGCAGCCACGCGGGAGCGCAGTTGGCGCAAACGCTTTGCTGCGAATCTGCTCACGCAGCGCTGGAAGGTTGCGAACTGTTGCTGCATGTCGAGGACGCTGATGTGCAGATTTTCAAACTGCCTGAGCACTCGGACGCCTCGCAACGCAAGGCGCTGTTGCGCGAATTGCCCGACGTGCGCTTCGCGGGCAGCGTGCTGGTGGATCCCATCACTCAGGAGCCGGTGCTCTATACCGAAAATATCTTTTTGAAGTTCATCGACTCGCTGAAAGCCACCGAGTGCATGGTCATACTTCAAGCGCTGGGCCTGATGATCAAGCAACAGGTGCCGTATGCAAAAAATGCCTTTTTTGTGCATCACCCCGCCATCCATGGCATCGATATCTGCACCCTCACGAGTGAATGGCTGGAACGCGACGAGATAGAATACTGCCACCCGGAGCTGCTGCGCCAGGGTCAACGCCGAGCGATCCATGCCAATCAGTGGCACCTGAAGAAAACCACCGTGACCTATCAGGTTGAAATCGATGCCAGCGCCAACGTCGAAGCCGCACATGAGCTCGCGCAGGGCGAAGGCATCGTCATCGCAGTCATCGATGACGCGTTCGATATTGACCATCCCGAATTTTCCGGAGAAGGCAAAGTGGTCGGTGCACAGAACTTTGACCGACGCAACGCCAAAGGCGGCCCGCGCCCACAGAACGCCCTGGAGCGCCACGGTACGGCCGCCGCCGGCGTGGCTTGCGCCAATGGAAAGGACGGCGCCAGCGGTGTCGCCCCCAAAGCCAGCCTGATGCCGTTGAAACTCACCAAACCCTTGGGAGCCCGCGCGGAGGCCGACGCCTTTTTCTGGGCGGCCGATCAGGGAGCCGACGTCATTTCCTGCAGCTGGGGGCCGGCTGAAGGGCATTGGGCCGACCCGGCGGACCCGCGTCACACGCAAGTGTTTCCCCTGGCCGCCAGCACACGGCTGGCAATCGAATACGCCGCCACCAAGGGCCGCAATGGCAAAGGCTGTGTGATCTTTTTTGGCGCGGGAAACGGTAACGAGTGCGCCGATAACGATGGCTATTCCAGCCACCCCCACGTCATTGCGGTAGGTGCCTGCAACGATCAGAACCGGCGCAGTGCCTACAGTGATTATGGCAAGTCACTCTGGTGCTGCTTTCCCAGCGGCGATCAGCAACACCCCGATCCGAAGTTCAAACCTGCAACCTCGATCCCGCAGACCCGGGGTATCCGTACCACTGATTTGAGCGCAAAGTTTGCCGCCGCCACATTGCCGGCCTACACCGACACCTTCAGCGGTACCTCCAGCGCCTGCCCCGGCGCCGCGGGCATCGCTGCGCTGGTGCTCGGCGTCAATCCCGAGCTTGATCGCTCTGCGGTACGCCAGATTCTTGCCGATTGCTGCGACAAGATCGGCCACCCCGATGACGGGCCGCGCGGCCAGTACGACGAAAACGGCCACAGTCACTACTACGGGCACGGCCGACTCAACGCGCTGCGTGCCGTGCACCTGGCACTTGAACGCAAAACAAATGCGGGCT
The DNA here is from genome assembly GCF_023063025.1 of Pseudomonas sp. YL2. Taxonomy (NCBI): domain Bacteria; kingdom Pseudomonadati; phylum Pseudomonadota; class Gammaproteobacteria; order Pseudomonadales; family Pseudomonadaceae; genus Pseudomonas; species Pseudomonas sp. YL2. Next base: position 99,499 of record NZ_JAJSLU010000004.1, read on the forward strand.
GATTCGCCTCCATGAAAAAAGCCCTGTCGGCATACCGGCAGGGCTTTTTGTCAGGCGAGCTTTTCAGGCAATCAATGCAGGATCTGGCTCAGGAACAGCTTGGTGCGGTCATTCTGCGGATTGTCAAAGAAGTCGTTCGGCGCCGCCTGTTCGACGATTTCGCCCTTGTCCATGAAGATCACCCGGTTGGCCACGGTGCGGGCGAAGCCCATTTCGTGGGTCACGCAGAGCATGGTCATGCCGTCTTCGGCGAGGCCGATCATGGTGTCCAGCACCTCTTTGACCATCTCCGGGTCGAGTGCCGAGGTCGGTTCGTCGAACAGCATGATTTTCGGTTTCATGCACAGTGCGCGAGCAATCGCCACACGCTGTTGCTGACCGCCGGACAGTTGCCCCGGGAATTTATGCGCCTGCTCCGGAATGCGTACGCGTTCCAGATAATGCATGGCGATTTCCTCGGCCTTGCGCTTGGGCATCTTGCGCACCCACATCGGCGCCAGCGTGCAGTTCTGCAGGATGGTCAGGTGCGGGAACAGGTTGAAGTGCTGGAACACCATGCCGACTTCGCGACGGATCGCTTCGATCTGCTTGAGGTCGTTGGTCAGCTCCACGCCGTCGACAACGATGCGCCCCTGCTGGTGCTCTTCCAGACGGTTGAGGCAGCGGATGGTGGTCGATTTGCCGGAACCCGACGGGCCGCACAGGACGATGCGTTCGCCCTGTTTGACGTTGAGGTTGATGTCTTTCAGCACGTGGAACTGGCCGTACCACTTGTTCACGCCCTGCATCTGGATAATGCCTTCAGGGCCGACAGGCTTTTTGATTGCTTCGCTCATTTACAGAGAACTCCTAACGCTTGTGGCCAGTGTCGAGCTTACGTTCCAGATGCATGGAATAGCGCGACATACCAAAACAGAAAATCCAGAACACCAGAGCGGCGAACACGTAGCCTTCGGTGGCCATGCCCAGCCATTTCGGGTCGGCAGCGGCTTGCTTGACGCTGTTGAGCAGGTCGAACAGGCCGATGATGATCACCAGGCTGGTGTCCTTGAACAGCGCAATAAACGTGTTGACGATGCCAGGGATTACCAGCTTCAAGGCTTGCGGCAGAATCACCAGGCCCATGGCGCGCCAGTAACCGAGGCCCATCGCCGCTGCCGCTTCGTACTGACCTTTGGGGATCGCTTGCAGACCGCCGCGCACCACTTCGGCAACGTAGGCCGACTGGAACAGGATCACCCCGATCAGCGCCCGCAGCAGCTTGTCGAAGTTCATGCCTTCGGGCAGGAACAGCGGCAGCATCACCGAGGACATGAACAGCACGGTGATCAACGGCACGCCGCGCCAGAACTCGATGAAGGTCACGCAGACCACACGAATCGCCGGCATGTTCGAGCGCCGGCCCAGCGCCAGAATGATCCCCAGCGGCAAGGCGCCGGCGATACCCACGGTGGCGATCACCAGGGTCAGCATCAGACCGCCCCACTGGCTGGTCGCCACGGCGTCGAGGCCGAACACGCCACCGTGCAGCAGGCACCAGGCGACAATCGGGTAGATCACCAGGAAGCTCAGGCCGTACACAGCTTTGTGTGCCACGCGTTTGATGAACAGCGGTGCCACGCCGATCACCGCCAGCCACACGGTCAGGTCAACGCGCCAGCGCAGGCCGGTCGGGTAGTAGCCGTACATGAACTGGCCGAAACGCTGCTGAATGAACACCCAGCAGGCGCCGTCCTTGGTGCAGTCGGCGCGGGTGGTGCCGACCCAGTTGGCATCGAGAATCGCCCAGCTGAGGATCGGTGGTACCACAAGGTAGATCAGATAAAACGCAAACAGGGTCAGCAGGGTGTTGAGCCAGCTGGAAAACATGTTCGCGCGTATCCATGCCATCGGGCCGAAGACCTTGGCCGGCGGTGGCATGTCGGGTTTGAAAGTATGGGTTGTCATGCGCGTTTCCTCACCGCTCGATCAGCGCAATGCGCTTGTTGTACCAGTTCATCAGCAGGGAAATGCTGATACTGATCGCCAGGTACACGCTCATGGTGATGGCAATGACTTCGATGGCCTGACCGGTCTGGTTGAGCACGGTGCCGGCGAACAGCGAAACCATTTCCGGATAACCGATACCGGCGGCCAGCGACGAGTTCTTCGCCAGGTTCAGGTATTGGCTGGTCAGTGGCGGAATGATCACCCGCAGGGCTTGCGGAATGATCACCTTGCGCAGGGTCGGGCCGTTGCGCAGGCCGAGCGAACGCGCCGCTTCGGTCTGGCCATGGCTGACCGACTTGATCCCCGAACGCACGATTTCCGCGATGAACGCGGCGGTGTACACGGTCAGGGCGAGGGTCAGCGCCAGCAGTTCCGGGATCAGCACCCAGCCGCCGACGAAGTTGAAACCCTTGAGTTGCGGCATTTCCCAGTGCAGGGGTGCGCCGAAGATCAGCGCGCACAAGGTCGGGATCACCAGCAGGATCGCCAGACCGGTCCAGAACTTGTGGAACGGGACGCCGGTGTCTTCGAAACGCTTGTTGGCCCAGCGGCACATCAGCACGATGGCGACAATGGCCAGCACCACGCTGATGAAGAACGCCCAGAAGCCGTCAGCCATTTGCGCGGCCGGCATGTTCAGGCCCCGGCTGCTGACGAAGAAAGTGTCGCCGAAGTTGTGGCTGTTGCGCGGTCCCGGCATGGTCAGGAATACCGCGAAGTACCAGAACAGGATCTGCAGCAGCGGCGGAATGTTGCGGAACACTTCCACGTACACGGTCGCCAGTTTGCTGATGATCCAGTTCGGCGACAGCCGCGCCACACCGATGATGAAGCCCAGCAGAGTCGCCAGGATCACGCCGATGAAGGTCACCAACAGGGTGTTGAGCAGGCCGATCACGAACACCCGAGCGTAGCTGTCCGCTTCGGTGTAAGAGATCAGGTGTTGAGCGATGCCGAACCCGGCACTGCGCTCCAGAAAGTCGAAACCGGAGGTGATGCCCCGGTGCTGCAGGTTGGTCTGGGTGTTATCGAACAGATACCAGCCCATGGCGATCACCGCCACGACGGTGATGATCTGAAACAGCCACGCACGCACTCGCGGATCGCTGAGGCTGAGCCTCTGCTTTGGTGCGCCGATTGAATTTTGCATGAAGTGCCCCGGAAGAAATGGAACAGAACATCACCCGGCGGTTGGCCCGCCGGGTGATAGAACCATTAGCGCACTGGTGGTGCGTACTGAATGCCGCCGTTGGTCCACAGCGCGTTCAGGCCACGGTCGATTTCCAGCGGAGTGCTCTTGCCGAGGTTTTTCTCGAAGATTTCACCGTAGTTACCGACCTGCGAAACGATTTTCACAACCCAGTCCTTCGGCAGTTTCAGGTCTTTGCCGTATTCACCGTCAGCACCCAGCAGACGAGCGACGTCCGGGTTCTTGGTGGATTTGGCTTCTTCCAGCACGTTTTTCGAGGTCACGCCGGCTTCTTCAGTGTTCAGCAGCGCGTAGCCAACCCAGCGAACGATCGCCAGCCACTCGTCGTCGCCGTTACGCACGACCGGGCCCAGTGGTTCTTTGGAGATGGTTTCCGGCAGCACCACGTAGTCTTTTGGCGAAGCCAGTTTGCTGCGCTGTGCGTACAGCTGCGACTTGTCGGAGGTCAGCACGTCGCAACGACCGGATTCCAGCGACTTGGCGCTTTCATCGGAGGTATCGAAAGTGATCGGGGTGTACTTCAGGCCGTTGGCGCGGAAGTAATCGGAGACGTTAAGTTCGGTGGTGGTACCGGCCTGGATACAGATGGTTGCACCGTCCAGTTCCTTGGCACTTTTCACGCCCAGCTTGTTGTTGGCCAGGAAGCCCACGCCGTCGTAGTAAGTGATGAAGCCCGGGAATTTCAGGCCCATGCCGGCGTCACGCGAGCTGGTCATGGTGGTGTTGCGCGAGAGCAGGTCGATTTCGCCGGACTGCAGCGCGGTGAAGCGCTCCTTGGCGTTCAACTGGCTGAACTTGACCTTGTTGGCGTCGCCGAATACGGCAGCGGCCACAGCGCGGCAGACGTCAGCGTCGATCCCGAGGATCTTGCCCGAAGCGTCCGGCACCGAGAAACCCGGCAGACCGTCGCTCACGCCACACTGCACGAAACCTTTCTTCTGCACGGCATCCAGGGTTGCACCCGCCTGAGCGAACCCGCTGACGCCGAGTACTGCTGCTGCAGTCACGACCGCCAGAGTGGATTTCAACATCTTCATTCAAACCTCCAGTTTTGCTCTTGTTGTGTCGGAGCTTGAGTCCAGTCGCACCCTTTTGAGGCGTTGTTGACCCGTGTTGGCTTTTTTTGGGGTCAACCGACGTAAGACCTTCGCTATGAGTCTAGTAGGAGAAAATCCACATCATGGACAACTCACTTCTCACCAATCGGCCGAACGGGCTGTAGCCCTTTCACGTTCGCTTTGCCCGTAGCGGCCATTGGCGAACATCCATCACCGGATTCTTTGCAATCCCGTCGCAAGACGTACACTGATAGTGTTACCGCAAGGCGTAGGACGCTTCGTACAGAATCCTCCATAGCAAAGCCCGTACCACACCGCTTTCTGAAGCGATTGCGCGACAGGTCAATAGCAAAACTTGTAGCCTTGCGACATCTTCTTAACGGATCGACCGGACGCGCACCTCAATCACGCACTTATTGAGAGCGCCCGCACATTTTTGGAGCAGCCATGACCGAGCCCCTGATTCTTCAACCCGTAAAGCCTGCAGACGCCTGCGTGATCTGGCTGCACGGCCTCGGCGCGGACCGCTATGACTTCTTGCCGGTCGCCGAAGCGCTGCAGGAAAGCCTGCTGACTACCCGCTTTGTATTGCCGCAAGCGCCAACCCAGCCCGTCACCATCAATGGTGGTTACGAGATGCCGAGCTGGTACGACATAAAGGCCATGAGCCCGGCGCGGTCGATTGACCGTGAGCAGTTGGAAGCGTCGGCGGATCGCATCATTGAATTGATCGAAAAGGAGCGCGCCAGCGGAATAGACGCTTCGCGGATTTTTCTCGCCGGGTTTTCCCAAGGCGGCGCCGTCGTTCTGCACACCGCTTATATAAAGTGGCAAGGCCCGTTGGGTGGCGTACTTGCCCTCTCCACCTATGCCCCGACCTTCACTGACGAGATGGAGCTTTCAGCCAGTCAGCAGCGTATTCCTGCGCTATGCCTGCACGGCCAGTTCGACGGCGTGGTGCAGAACTCGATGGGGCGCAGCGCCTATGAGCATTTGGTGAAGCATGGTGTCACCGTGACATGGCAGGAATACCCAATGGAGCACGAAGTGTTACCCGAAGAAATTCGTGACATCGGCGTCTGGCTGAGCGAACGCCTGCGTTGATTCGGCCGCTTGGCGGACCGCTTTGATCATCCCACTACGCCGCGCCCGTTTCTTGCATTACACTGGCCGGCGTACATTCCTTAACCAATTGATGAGATGACCGTGCTCAAAGCACTCAAGAAAATGTTCGGTAAAAGCGAGGCTGAGCAGCTCGCGCCAGTCCCCAGTGCGCCGTCGCACGCCCCCGGCCCTCGCAGCGCTGCGCCCAAGGCTGAACGTCCGGCTCCGGTAGCGACACCCCAGCCTGAGCCGCAACCTGCCGTCGCCACCGAACCGGTCCGCGCCGAAGCGCCGAAACCACCCCGGCCGCGCCGCGAACCGAAGCCCAAGGCACCGGTCATTCCCTGGAAGCTCGAAGATTTCGTCGTCGAACCCCAGGAAGGCAAAACCCGCTTCCACGATTTCAAGCTCGCTCCGGAACTGATGCACGCCATCCAGGACCTGGGCTTCCCGTATTGCACGCCGATCCAGGCGCAGGTGCTGGGTTTTACCCTCGCCGGCAAAGACGCCATCGGTCGCGCGCAGACCGGCACTGGCAAGACCGCCGCGTTCCTGATCTCGATCATCACTCAGTTGTTGCAGACGCCACCGCCGAAAGAACGCTACATGGGTGAACCCCGTGCGCTGATCATCGCGCCGACCCGTGAGCTGGTGGTGCAGATCGCCAAGGATGCTGCCGACCTGACCAAGTACACCGGCCTCAACGTGATGACGTTCGTTGGCGGCATGGACTTCGACAAGCAGCTCAAGCACCTCGAAGCTCGCCACTGCGACATCCTCGTCGCCACCCCGGGCCGTCTGCTCGACTTCAACCAGCGCGGCGACGTGCACCTGGACATGGTCGAAGTGATGGTGCTGGACGAAGCCGACCGCATGCTCGACATGGGTTTTATCCCGCAAGTGCGGCAGATCATTCGTCAGACCCCGCCGAAGTCCGAGCGTCAGACTCTGCTGTTCTCCGCGACCTTCACCGAAGACGTGATGAACCTGGCCAAGCAATGGACCACCGATCCGGCAATCGTCGAAATCGAAGTCACCAACGTGGCCAACGAAAACGTCGAGCAGCACATCTATGCCGTGGCCGCGGCTGACAAATACAAACTGCTCTACAACCTGGTCAACGATAACGGCTGGGAACGCGTGATCGTCTTCGCCAACCGCAAGGACGAAGTGCGTCGCATCGAAGAGCGCCTGGTGCGCGACGGCATCAACGCCGCGCAACTGTCCGGCGACGTGCCGCAGCACAAGCGCATCAAGACCCTCGAAGGCTTCCGCGAAGGCAAGATCCGCGTGCTGGTGGCCACCGATGTCGCCGGTCGCGGCATCCACATCGACGGCATCAGCCACGTGATCAACTTCACCCTGCCGGAAGTGCCGGACGACTACGTGCACCGCATCGGCCGTACCGGTCGCGCGGGCGCCGACGGCGTGTCGATCAGCTTCGCCGGTGAGGACGACTCCTACCAGTTGCCGTCGATCGAAGAAAAACTGGGTCGCAAGATCAGCTGTGAAACACCGCCGACGCACCTGTTGCGTGCAGTGGAACGCAAGCGTCCGCAGCCGCAGTAAGCGATCTGTAACGAAAAAGCGCAGCCGGTGACGGACTGCGCTTTTTTTTGCCCGGCGTTTAAGCAGGCGCTTGCGATAGACAACTAAAAGTCCATAATAGACAAATTAGTTTATATCCAGACCGTGGAGCCTGACATGTCCAGTACACCCTACGTGATCGACCACACCCAGGCCCGCGAGCTGCTGGCGCGCATCGATGTGCCGCAGATCCTGCGCAAACTGTTTCGCGACCTCGCCGCCGGCCACGCCGTGCAACCGGCGCAGCAATTGGTGGAGTTTCCGCAGGGCGCCGGCGACTTCATCAATTATCTGGGGGTGCTGGCCGAGGACGGCGTGTACGGGGTCAAGACCTCGCCCTACATCGTCCGTGAACAAGGGCCGCTGGTCACGGCGTGGACACTATTGATGTCGATGAAAACCGGCCAACCGCTGTTGCTTTGCGATGCCGGCGAGCTGACCACCGCACGCACTGCAGCGACCACCGCCGTAGCGATCGATGCCCTCGCGCCGTTGAAAGCCCAACGGCTGGCGATCATCGGCAGCGGCAAGGTTGCCCAGGCTCATTTGCATTACGTGAAAGGTCTGCGCGACTGGCAGAACATCAGCGTGTATTCGCCGAGCCTGTCTGAAGACGCTGAAACCCGGGCGCTGCTGAAAGAGATCTACCCGGGGGTGAAGATTGCCGACAGCCGCGATGTCGCCCTCACAGACGCGGACGTGATCATGCTCTGCACCTCGTCCGCCGGCCCAGTGATCGACCCGGCCAGCTTGAGCAAACCGGCGCTGATCACCTCGATCAGCACCAACGCGCCACGCGCCCATGAGGTGCCGCCGCAGAGCCTGGGCGACATGCAAGTGTTCTGTGACTATCGGCTGACCACGCCGGGTTCGGCCGGTGAGATGTTGATCGCGACCGAGCAGCATGGCTGGAGCAAGGATTTGATTGTCGGTGACATTGCTGACCTGCTCAGCGAGAAAGTGCCGCGCCCCGGTTACGACCGTCACGTGTTTTTCCGTTCAATTGGCCTGGGCCTGGAAGACATTGCGCTGGCGAATGCGGTTTATCTCTTAACCCACTAACACCACAAATCACATTGTGGGAGCGGGGTTGCTCGCGGAGGGGCCCAGGCAGGGAACGGAATTGTCCGATGAGATACCGCCCTCGCGGGGAAGCCCGCCCCCACAGGGGGGCAGGGGAA